>JBOGFE010000613.1:0-5821 GCA_050741935.1 Acidimicrobiia bacterium
GCCGGGACGGCGAGGTGTGGGTGCTGGCCTTTGCCGGTACCGAGATCCGGGTCCGGGACCGCAAGGGCCTCCACGATCTCGCCCGGCTCCTCGCCTCGCCGGGCCGGGAGATCGCCGCCCTCGACCTGGCCGGCGCCGCGGTGGTGGCGGTCGCCGGGGACGCCGTGCTCGATCCGGCCGCCCGCCAGGCGTACGCCGCCCGCCTGCGCGAGCTCGAGGCCGAGCTGGACGATAGCGACCGCAACGCCGACTCCGCCCGGTCGCAGCGCCTGGCCGCGGAGCGGGACGCGGTCGTCGAGCAGCTCACCGCCGCCTACGGGCTCGGCGGCCGGGACCGCCGGCTCGGCCCATCAGCCGCCGAGCGGGCCCGGTCGACCGTCACCCAGCGGATCCGGGACGCCGTCGGGCACATCGAGGCCGGCCATCCCGACCTCGGCGCCCACCTGCGCGCCTCGGTCCGCACCGGCACGTTCTGCGCCTATGTCCCGAGCGAGCCGGTCGACTGGCAGTTGTGAGGCGGCACCTCACAGCCGGCCCCGCCTTCTCACGCCTCCCGGGTGAACGACCACACCCGAGGAGGATCAGATGGGAACGATCAGCAAGGACCAGGCATCCCAGGTCGAGGCCATGGACGGCTTCGAGGGCCGTTACGAGGACGTCGACGGCTACACCATCGGCTTCGAGACCTATACCGCCGACGCCGACCCGGCGCCGCTCTTCCAGGGCCTGCCCGACGACCACTGCCAGTGCCCGCACTGGGGTGTGGTGCTGTCCGGCAAGCTCGTCTACCGCTACCTCGACGGCACCGAGGACGTGATCACCGCCGGGCAGGCCTACTACGCCCGCCCCGGGCATCTGCCCCTCTTCTTCGCCGGCACCGAGATCGTCGAGTTCAGCCCCACCGATCAGGTGGCTGAGACGATGGAAGTCGTCCTGAAGAACATCGAGGCCCTGGGCGCATGAGCGGCCACGTCATTCTCGACGAGGTCGCCGCCCGCCTCGACGGCCCGGCGCCCGGCGACGGGCAACTGGCCGAGCTTGCCGCCTGGCTCCCGGAAGCTGCCGGCAAGCTCGACCTCGCCGCCGCCCGGGACGAAGCCGCCCGCACCGGCCGGTCCGCCGTCGTCGCCTACCGGCCCGGCGGCCCGGTCCTCGGGCTCCGTTGCTTCCCGCCCGGCGAGGCGACGGACGTCCACGCCCACGCCGGCTGGGGGATCGCCCATGTCCTCGAGGGTGCCAACCGCTACGAGCGCTTCGCCCGCCTGGAGGACAGCGAGCCGTACGAGACCGCCGAGCTCACCGCCGGCGACACCGTGTGGTGGACCGACCCGCCGGGCGACGTCCACCGCCAGACCGGCACCGGTGACGGCGCCGTCGAGCTCGTCCTCCTCGCCCGTGACCACCTCACCCTGCCCGAGCGGGCGGCCCGCTGCCTCGGCACCCTGGCCTACGACTCGCTGGCCCAGTTCTACGCCCCCGACGTGCTCCTCGACGCCGACGTTCCCAAGTGGCGCTTCCAGCTCCAGGGCGGCGCCGCGATCCTCGACGTCGTGTGGCGGGATGAGCTCGCTCTCCCCGGCGTGCAGGTCACCTCGTACCGGTGGATGGCCACCGTCGGAGGCGGAGTGGTCGTCCAGCGGGAGGCGCGCTACGACGGCGACGACGGCGAGCACCGCTGGCGCGACGTCCACGTGCTGCGGGTGGAGGACGGCTGGATCATCGAGCACGCCATCTCCTGCACCGGGATCTGGGGCCCGGCGACCATCGCCCGCCAGGCCGCCGAGGCCCCGATGGTGACCCGATGAGCCGGCTCGCCGACCCGTCGCTGCTCGACGGCGCCGTGGAGCGCGCCGTCCTCGACGGCCACGACGGCCGGTCCGGCGCCGCGCTGGAGCGGGTGCTCCTCGACGACGGCACGCGACTGGTGGTCAAGCGGGCCCGCCCCGGCGCCGATCTCACCATGCAGCTCTCGGGCGACAGCGAGGGCCGGGAGCTGGTCCTGTGGGCCACCGGGGTGCTCGACCACCTGCCCGACGGCGTGGGCCACGCCGTGGTCGGCGGCTGGCGTGACGGGGCCGACGTCGTGATCGCCATGCGCGACCTGGGCGGCGCCGTGCTCGGCTGGGACACCGTCCTCGGCCGGGACGACTGCCGGCGGATCTTCGAAGCCGCCGCCGCCCTGCACGCCGCCTTCGCCGGCCGCCGGATCGAGGGGCTGTGCCCGCTCTCCACCCGCCTGTCGATCTTCGATCCCGCCGGCCTGCGGTCCCTCCCCCTCGACGGCCATCCCATCGCCGGTTCTGCCCTCCGGGGCTGGGAGCGCTTCGCCGAGCTGGTCCCCGCCGCCGTGGCCGACGCCGTCGCCGCGCTCCACCGCGACCCCGCCCCGCTGGTCAGGGCTCTCACCGCCCGGGGCACCACCCTCGTCCACGGCGATCTTTGGCTGGTCAACGCCGCCTTCGAACCCGGCCGGGTCACCCTCCTCGACTGGAACCTGGCCACCGAAGCGCCCGGCGCCTTCGACTTCACCACGTTCCTGATGGGCGCCTCCGGGGTCGGGGCGACCTCCGACGAGCTGCTCGATGACGTCCGCGCCGCCCAGGGCGACCGCCACGACGAGACGGCGCTGCGCCTGGCCCTGCTCGCCTCGGTCGTCGACCTCGGCTGGAACAAGGCCCTCGACGCCGCCGACCACGACGACGCCGACATCCGGGCCCGGGCCGCCGCCGAGCTCGCCTGGTGGGCCGACCAGGCCCGGCGCACCCTCGACCTCGGCCTGTTGTGACGGGTGGCCCGTCGGCTCGGGGCCCGGGCTTCCCCGGGCCCGGAAGTCCGCTGCCTTCGTCCCGGCCCCGCCGGCTACCCCGTCCCTTGGCTGCCGCAGTGGTCGTCACTTCTCCCACAGTCCCGTCCCGTTGTCCCCCCTTGGTCGGGTCGGCAATCAGTCCTCCCACTCCGGCCGTGGCAACCGTCCCCGTTGCCGGCGTAAGCGGCCGAAGGAACGAAGCCCGAAGCGGCGAGGGCGAACGCGGATATGGCGATCAGGCGTTTCATGGGTGTGTGTCCTCCCGGTCGATGCGGGGCGTGTGCCGAATGGGACCCACGCCGGACGCCGCCAAATGGCCGGCGATGCCCGCGCCCACCCGTCGATCCCGGTTCCCGCGCCCCTTCCGTAACCGGGCGCTGACTAGTTCCAATCTTTTCCAGGTCGATCAAGGGTTGCTGTTCCGGGTCTTCTGCCCGCCCGCGCGAGCATCGGGGCGGCAGCCGACGGCAAGGAGACCCCATGAGCTACCGGGACTACAAGGCGCTCGACCTCGACTTCGTAGAGGACGGGATCCTGCGCCTCACCTTCAACAACCCGGGGCGCAAGAACTCGGTCAGTGCCGACCAGCACACGGAGCTGGCCCGGGTCTGGCTCGACGTCGACGGCGATCACGAGGTCCGGGTGGTCATCGTCACCGGGGCCGACGGCGCCTTCTCGGCCGGCGGCGACTTCGACATCATCGCCGGCATGGCCGAGGACTTCGAGCAGCGCATCCGGGTCATGCGCGAGGCCCGGGACATCGTCTACAACGTCGTCAACTGCTCCAAGCCGGTGGTGTCGGCCATGGCCGGACCGGCCGTGGGGGCGGGCCTGGCCGTCGGGCTGCTGGCCGACGTGTCCATCGTCACCCCCACGACCCGCATCATCGACGGGCACACCCGCCTGGGCGTGGCCGCCGGCGACCACGGCGTCATGATCTGGCCGCTGCTCTGCGGCCTCGCCAAAGCCCGCTACCACCTCCTCACCTGCGAGCCGGTCAGCGGGGAGGAGGCGGAGCGGATCGGCCTCGTCGCGCTGTGCGTCCCCGACGACGAGCTCCAGGACCGGGCCCTGGCCGTCGCCCGCCAACTGGCGGCCGGCTCCCAGAGCGCCATCCGCTGGACCAAGCTCGCCCTCAACGGCTGGCTGCGCGCCGCCGGGCCCATCTTCGACGTGTCGGTGGCCTACGAGACGCTCGGCTTCAGTGGCCCCGACGTGCGCGAGGGCATGGCGTCCCTCAAGGAACGCCGTGCCCCCAACTTCACCGGTCCGGCCGCCGAGTAGCGGGCCGAGGCCCGGTAGCTCCCTCCGTCCAGAGAGCTACCGGGCTCCGATCCGGCGAGAGCAGGCGGGCCACTGCCCCCAGCCCCCGCGGGCCTGGAGGCGCTTGGCCGCCTCGTCCTGGGTCTCGGGGGACGCCTGGTGGGGGAGCCCCTCGTACCCGAGGCTCCGCCAGGTGCCGGCCGAGAACTGGTAGGCGCCGTAGTACCCGTTCCCGCTGTTGCGGGTGTAGATGCCGCCCGCCTCGCAGTTCCGCAGCTTGGTCCACACGTCGTCGGCGACGGGGGTGGGGGCGGCGGCGTGGACCGGGCCGGGGCGGGGAGCGGCGGCGTCTCGGGCGGCCCGTTCCCGGGCCAGTTGCTCGAGCCGGGCCTGACGGGCGGCGGCCTTCCTGGCCGCCATCTCGGCGACCAGCCGCTCGCTGGCCTCGGCCAGGAGCCGGCTCTCGCCCGGGTGGCTGGCGGCGGAGATGGTCGGGACCTCGGGGCCCAGGGCGCTGGCGGCCAGGACGGTCCGCGTCTGCCCGTCGGGGATCAGGTGTCTGGCGACCCAGGTGGAGATGGGAAGTAAGGCGACGGAGACCGCCGCGGTGACGAGGATCTTGAAGATCCGGTGGCTGCGCATCGCGCGCCTCCTTGAAGTGCCGGTGACCCCGGAGGGCTTCAGGTGTGGCCTCAGATGCGGGCGACCGTCGAAGAAGCATTCAGCTCGCAGAAGCGCCTCGTCGCGCTTCGGGACGTCTGGCGTCCGTACGAGGTGCTGACGACTGCCCACGGGACGTGGGGAAAGGGCGCCTCCCAAAGGTTGGAGGCGGACCGGGCCGCTTGCCCGCTGACCTCGATCCGCCCGAATCTAAGTCGGCGGAGACGCTAGTGGCGCCGGGTTGCGATCGCAAAAGCCGGCGCATGGCAACGCCCCCGGGGAGAACGCGGGGCGTTGGTTGCCCGAGCACCGGAATGGAGGGAGGAGAAGCAAAATTGATATAGTGCCACTCAGGTTTATTTAGCTCTACGGAACAGCACCCGGGGAACGTAGCGTTCCTCCTGTTGCAACCGGCCCCACGAGGAGCAACGACGCAATGGCGATGGCTTTCGACCCCAACCGCTGGACCCTGCGGACCCAGGAGGCCTTCCAGGCCGCGGCCGAGACCGCCCAGGCCCAGTCCCATCCCGAGGTCACCCCCGACCACCTGCTGGCGGCCCTGCTCGGTCAGGAGGAGGGTGTGGTCCTGGCCGTCCTCCAGAAGGTCGGGGTGGCGCCCCTGTCGGTGCGCAACCAGGTGGGGGAGGCCCTGGCCCGGCTGCCCAAGGCGTACGGCGGCCAGGCCCCCCAGATCTCCCGTGCTCTGCGCGCCGCCATGGAGGCGGCCGACGCCGCCCGGACGGAGCTGCACGACGAGTACCTCTCCACGGAGCATCTCCTCCTGGCCCTGGCCGACCGGGTGGGCGTCACCCGCGACCAGCTGCTCGCCGCCCTGGCCGAGGTCCGGGGCTCGCACCGGGTCACGAGTCAGAACCCCGAGGAGCAGTACCAGGCCCTGGAGAAGTACGGCCGCGACCTCACCGATGCGGCCCGGGCCGGGAAGCTCGACCCCGTGATCGGCCGGGACGAGGAGATCCGCCGGGTCATCCAGGTGCTCTCCCGCCGGACCAAGAACAACCCTGTCCTCATCGGCGAGCCGGGCGTGGGCAAGACCGCCATCGTCGAGGGCCTGGCCCGGCGCATCGTGGAGGG
>JBOGFE010000614.1:0-21494 GCA_050741935.1 Acidimicrobiia bacterium
GGTGGGGGAGCGCGACGGCGAGCCCAACGAGCTGTTCCACATCCTCTACGACGGCACGGTCATGGACGAGCACCGCTACACCGTGCTCGGCGGCCAGGCCGACACCATCAGCGAGGAGATGGGGACCAGCTACACCGAAGGCCTCGACCTGGCCGCGGCGGTGCGGCTCGGAACCCAGGTGCTGGGCGCCACCGACGCCCGGGTGCTCACCGCCGACCAGCTCGAGGTGGCCATCCTCGACCGGACCCGGCCCCGCCGGCGGTTCCGGCGCCTGGAGGACGACGAGGTCACCGGCTACCTGGGGGAAGGTGCCGCAGAGTCCGCCTGACCCCGACCCGGGCGCGTTCTACGACGCGCTGGCGGGGGAGTACCACCTGATCTTCGCCGACTGGGCCGCCAGCATCGAGCACCAGGCGCTGGCGCTGCGAGCCGTGCTCGGCGCCGAAGGGTTCCCGCCTCCCGCCCGGATGCTGGACTGCGCCTGCGGGATCGGAACCCAGACGCTGGGCCTGGCCGGGGCCGGCTACCGGGTCCACGCCACCGACCTCAGCCCGGAGGCGGTGCGCCGGGCGGAGTCCGAGGCCGCCGCCCGGGAGGTCGTCGCCACCTTCGCCGTGGCCGACATGCGCCGGCTGGCCGATGAGGTCGAGGGCCCCTTCGACGTGGTCGTCTGCGCCGACAACTCCCTGCCCCATCTCCAGAGCGACGAGGACCTCGACGCCGCCCTCGCCGGCATCGGCTCGGTGCTCCGGCCGGGCGGCCTGATCCTGGCCACCACCCGGGACTACGACGCCATCCTGGCCACGAATCCCCGGCCCTCGGGCGACGTTCCCCGCCTGCTGGAGACCAACGGGCCCCGGCGGCTCGTGACCCAGGCCTGGACCTGGACCGACGCCGAGCGCTACCGCCTCGACCACTTCATGCTCATGGAAGAGCAGGGGTCGTGGCGGGTGTGGCACCGCCAGGCCGGGTACCGGGCCATCACCCGGGGGATGCTCTCCGAGCATCTGCAGCGGGCCGGCTTCGGGGCGGTCCACTGGCGCCCGCCGGAGGAGACGGGCTTCTTCCAGCCCCTGGTGACGGCCCGGCGGGCCGGATAAACAGGCGGCACCGGCGGTCAGCCGGCGATCAGCCGGCGATCAGCTCGACGAGCGGGAAGACACCGAGGAGGACGATCGCCACCAGCACGACCCACAACGCCCGGCCCCCCCACCGGAAGGCCGAGGGAGCGTCCTTCTGGGGCGGCAGGTCGAGGACGAAGTCGACTTCGTCGACGAGCAGCACGAGCTTGGCGTCCTCCAGCTCGTCCTCGGGCACGAAGACGTCGACCCGGCTCATATCGCCCACGGTGAACTGGTAGGGGCTGTCCACCGCGCCCTTGAGCCTGACGGTGAGGCCCTCCGCCGCCAGGCGGGCGGCCACCACGTGGGCCGCAAAGGAACCCCCAACCGACGTGAGGCGGGCCATCCGCACCCGCGGGTAGACGCCGTCCACAACTCTCATGGTACGGGGGCAAACCGGTGCACGCTCGTCGGAGCAGGGCGCGATGGCACGATCCGGGCCGTACACTCGCTGTGTGGAACGACGGATCTTCGGCCTCGAGAACGAGTACGGCGTGACCTGCACCCTGCGGGGGCAGCGTCGCCTCTCCCCCGACGAGGTGGCCCGCTACCTCTTCCGGCGGGTGGTGAGCTGGGGCCGGTCCTCGAACGTCTTCCTCGAGAACGGGGCCCGGCTGTACCTCGACGTGGGCTCCCATCCCGAGTACGCCACGCCCGAGTGCGACTCCATCTACGACGTGGTGGTCCACGACAAGGCGGGGGAGCGCATCCTCGAGTCGCTGCTCATGTCGGCCGAGCAGCGGCTGCGGGAGGAGGGCATCCGGGGCGAGGTCTACCTGTTCAAGAACAACACCGACTCCGCCGGCAACTCCTACGGCTGCCACGAGAACTACCTGGTGGAACGCGAGGGCGACTTCGCCCGCTTCACCGACGTGCTCATCCCCTTCCTGGTCTCCCGCCAGATCTACGCCGGGGCGGGCAAGGTCCTCCAGACGGCCCGGGGCGCCATGTACTGCGTGTCCCAGCGGGCCGAGCACATCTGGGAGGGAGTCTCGTCGGCCACCACCCGGTCCCGGCCCATCATCAACACCCGGGACGAGCCCCACGCCGACGCCGAGCGCTTCCGGCGCCTCCACGTCATCGTGGGGGACTCCAACATGAGCGAGTACACGAACTTCCTCAAGATCGGGACGTCCTCCATCGTGCTGCGCATGCTGGAGGAGGACCGGGGGGTGTGGCGGGACCTGACCCTGGAGAACCCCATCCGGGCCATCCGGGAGATCTCCCACGACATCACCTGCCGGCGCCGGGTGCGCCTGGCCAACGGCCGGGAGCTGTCGGCCCTCGAGATCCAGTCCGAGTTCCTGACCCGGGCCCAGAAGTTCGCAGCCCGCAAGGGGCTCGGCGAGCAGGAGGCCAAGGCCCTGGCCATGTGGGAGCACGTGATGACCCGCCTGGAGGACGACCCGCTCACGCTGTCGTCCGAGATCGACTGGGTGATCAAGTACCACCTCATCGAGAACTACCGGAACCGCCACCAGATCCCGCTCACCCACCCCAAGGTGGCCCTGGTGGACCTGGCCTACCACGACGTGAACACCCGCCGGTCGCTCTTCTACGTGCTGGAGCGCAAGGGGGTGGCCCAGCGGATCGCCAACGACGCCGACATCCTGGCCGCCACCACCAACCCGCCCGAGACCACCAGGGCCCGGCTCCGGGGCGCGTTCATCAAGCGGGCCAAGGAGCGCAAGCGCGACTACACCGTCGACTGGGTCCACCTGAAGCTCAACGACCAGGCCCAGCGCACCGTGCTCTGCAAGGACCCGTTCAAATCGCAGGACGAGCGGGTCGAGAAGCTCATCGCCTGCCTGTAGTGGGTGCGGCTCCCGACCTCGGGGTCGGCGCCTTCTCCGAGGACGGCCCTTGGGTCATCGACCCCGAGCGCCTGGCCTGGCGCCCGGGTCTGGACCGGGTCCGGGCCGACGTGCGGGCCGAGGTACCCCGCCTCGTCACCCCGAGGCGGATCCCGCCGGCCGGGCGCCTGCTCATCACCCTGCGCCACCTCGGCCTCGTCCTCCTGATCTGGTGGCTGGGCAAGCGGCGCCGCGGCGGCCCCGAGTCGGTGGCCGACCTCTCCCGCCGGCTGCGCAAGGCGGCCGAACGCCTCGGTCCCGCCTACATCAAGCTGGGCCAGATCATCTCCGCCGGCGAGGGGGTCTTCCCCGAGCCGCTGGTGGCCGAGTTCAAGCTGTGCCGCGACCAGGTGCCCCCCGAGTCCTTCGCCGACGTGCGCCGGGTGGTGGAGGAGGACCTCGGCCGGCCCCTGGAGGAGGTCTTCGCCACCTTCGATCCCGTCCCCCTGGCCGCCGCCTCCATCGCCCAGGTCCACGCCGCCCGGCTCCACAGCGGCGAGTCCGTGGTGGTCAAGGTCCAGCGCCCGGCGGTGGCCCGGCTGGTGCGCGCCGACCTCGCCGTCATGGCCTGGATCGCCCCCCGGCTGGTGGGGCGCATCCCGGTGTCCGCCCTGGCCAACCCCCCCGCCCTGGTCGAGCTCTTCGCCGAGACGATCGCCGAGGAGCTGGACTTCCGCCTGGAGGCCGAGAACATGCTCGACGTGGCCCGCTCGGTGGTCGAGCTGGGCCAGACCCGCTACGTCGTCCCCCGCCCCCACCCGGAGCTGGTCACCCGCCGGGTCCTGGTCATGGAGCGCCTGTCGGGCTTCGCCTTCGACGACGTGGCCGGCATGCAGGCGGCGGGGGTGGACACCGAAGCCCTGGTCCGCGCCGGGATGATCGGCTTCCTCGAAGGCGCCATGTTCAACGGGATCTTCCACGGCGACCTCCATGGCGGCAACCTCTTCGTCATGCCCGACGGGCGCTACGCCCTGCTCGACTTCGGCATCACCGGGCGCCTCGACGAGACCCGCCGCCGGGCCTTCCTCCGCCTCCTGGTGACGGCCACCGTCAACGACGTGAAGGGCCAGCTCGAGGCCCTGCGCGACCTCGGGGCGCTGCCGTCGGACACCGACATCGCCGCCGTCATCACGGACCTGGGACTCGACCGCCCGCCCGTCGACCCCACCACCCTGACGCCCGAGGAGCTGGTGGCCGAGATCCAGCGGACGGTCAAGGCCCTCCTCGGCTACGGCGCCCGGCTCCCCAAGGAGCTCATGCTGTTCGTGAAGAACCTCGTCTTCCTGGACGGGGCCATCGCCACCCTCGCCCCCGACCTGGACCTGTTCGCCGAGATCACCCACATCGCCGGCTACTTCGCCACCGCCCACGGCGCCCGGATCTTCGGCGACGTCGGCGAGGCGGCCCGGCGGGACATCGACCTGTCGGGCATGAAGGCCTCCTTCGGCGTCGATCCCGGCATGGAGCGCCTCACCTACCGGGACCTCCAGGAGCGCCGGGCCGTCATCCGGGAGCGCCTGGCCAAGCGCGACCGGCGCCGCCGTCCGCGCTGAGCCGTAGTCTTCGGAGCCGTGCCTTCCTTCCGCTCCGGGGTCGTCGTCCGCCTGCTCGAGGAGCGCCCCGGCCTCCAGCGCGTCGAGGTCGACCTGGGCGACGGACCCGAGCGGGCCTACGGGCTGACCCAGCTGACCGGCCCGGTGGCGGTGGGCGACCGGGTGGTGGTCAACACCACCGCGGTGGAGCTCGGCCTCGGGACCGGCGGCTGGCACGTCGTGCACTGGAACCTGGAGCGGGACCGGTGGAGCGAGCGGGGCCCGGGCCACGTCATCAAGGCCCGCTACACCAGCCTCCAGGCCGACGTGGGCTCCACCGAGGAGCACATCGCCGCCCTGGCCGAGGAGGAGTCGATCGCCGGGATGCCGGTGGTGGCGGCCGGGCTGCACAGCCAGTTGCCGGCGGTGGCGGCCGCCTTCAAGGAGGCGGCCCCGGACGCCCGCCTGGTCTACGTCATGACCGACGGCGCCGGCCTGCCCCTGGCCATGTCCGATCTGGTGGCCGCCCTGCGGGAACGCAAGCTGGTGGACGCCACCGTGACCTGCGGGCACGCCTTCGGCGGTGACCACGAGGCGGTGTCGGTCTTCTCGGCCCTCACCGTCGCCCGCCACCTGGCCGGCGCCGACGCCACCGTGGTGGCCATGGGGCCGGGAGTGGTGGGGACCGGCACCCGGCTCGGGTTCTCGGGCCTGGAGGTGGGCCCCGCCCTGGACGCCGCCGCCGCCCTGGGCGGCCGGCCCGTGGCCTGCCTGCGGGCCTCCTTCGCCGATCCCCGGGAGCGCCACCGGGGGCTGTCCCACCACTCGGCCACCGCCCTGCGGCTGGCCTGCCGGGAGCCGGTCTCGATCGCGCTGCCCCTCGTCGGGGGGCCGGAGGAGGAACGCCTGCGAGCCGACCTGGCCGCCGCCGGGCTCGACCGCCGTCACGAGATCGTCGAGGTCGCCGTGCCCGATGTGGTGGCCCTGTTCGCCCGCCACGGCCTCGAGGTGCAGTCGATGGGCCGGCCGGCGGAGATCGACCCGGTGCTCTTCGCCTGCGGCGCGGCGGCAGGAATTCTGGCCGCAGATCGTCGGGAAACCTCACATCCCTGACCTGAGGGCCGAAATGACGTTCAGAGGCCTATTCGCTCAAGAACCTCCAGCCCGGCGCCGATGCCTTGGGGCATGGAGACAACCGAGCTCGAACGGCGGGAGGCCCGACTGGCCGCCGCCCGGAGGAAGCTCGCCGAGCTGACCACCGGCCCCGTCGAGCCGGCGCTCGTCTCCGAGATCGAGCAGGCTCACGAGAAGGTCGAGGCCCTCGAGGCCCGGCTGCGGGGGGCCAAGGTCCGCGCCCTGGCCGTCCGGGCCCGCCAGCAACTCGTCGCCGCCCGGGCCGAGGAGGTTGAGCTCCTCGCCGCGCACGGCTTCGACAGCTGGCTCGGCTACCAGCTGCGGCGGATCGAGCACCTCCTCTACCAGCCCTCCGCCGAGGAGTTGGAGGCGGCCGAGCTGGAGCACCGGCGGGCCCTGGCCTCCTGGCTCGAGCTGGCCGAGGCCACCGAGGCCGAAGCCGCCGCCGCCGAACGCCCCGAGCCGGCGTGGCGGACCTCTACCATCGGCCCGTGGCCGACCGGCTGGAGCGCCTTACCAACCTGATCGCGGTCCTGCTGGAGACACGCCGGCCCCTCACCCTGGAGGAGATCGCCGACCGGGTCCCCGGCTATCCCGACGAGCCGAACACCCGCCGGCGGCAGTTCGAACGGGACAAGGCCACCCTGCGCGACATCGGCGTCCCCATCTCGCTCGAGGCCCTCTACGCCTTCGACCACGAGACCGGCTACCGCATCCACCGCAAGGACTACGAGCTGCCGCCGCTCGACCTGAGCGACGACGAGCGCGTGGCCCTGCACCTGGCCGTGACCGCCGTCGGCCTCGAAGGCGGCGAGGGCCGCCACGCCCTGTGGAAGCTCGGCGGCGCGGAGGGAACCGGGGCCGCCCCCCTGGCCGCCCTGCCCTCGGTGCCGGCCCTACCCCTGCTCTTCGACGCCTACCGCCGGCGGGCGCCGGTGCACTTCACCTACCGGGGTGAGCCACGCCGGCTGTGGCCGTTCGGGATCGTCTTCCGCAACGGCCACTGGTACGGGGTGGGCCACGATCCCGACCGGGACGCCATCCGGGCCTTCCGGGCCGACCGCATCGAAGGCGGCCTCGAGACCGGCCCCGCCGGCGGCTTCGAGCCCCCGGCCGGCTTCGACCCGTCGTCGGCGCTGCGCGACGAGCCCTGGCGCTTCGGCGACGAGGAACCCATCGAGGCCCGGGTGCGGGTGGCCCCGCCCCATGCCGGTTGGGTGGTGGCCGAGGTGGGGGAGGGGGCGGTGGCCGAGCGGGGCGACGACGGGTCGGTGGTCCTGCGCATGGCGGTCACCAACCGGGCCGCCTTCCGGTCCTTCGTGCTCGGCCTCCTCGACTCCGCCGAAGTGGTCGGGCCGCCCGAGCTCGTGGCCGAGGTGGTGGAGTGGCTCGAAGCCCTGGCCCAGGGTCCGGGGCCCGGAGCCGGGGGCGGCGCATGACCCGGCCCGACTCCGCCACCCGGCTGCGCCGGCTGCTCTCCATCATCCCCTGGATGCTGGACCACCAGGGCTCGTCACTGACCGGGATCGGCGCCCGCTTCGCCCTGTCCGAGGCCGACCTGGAGAAGGACCTGGAGCTCATACCGTTCTGCGGCCTCCCGCCCTACAGCCCGGACCGGCTGATCGACTGCGAGATCGTCGACGGGCGCGTCTTCCTCCGCTTCGCCGAGTACTTCGCCCGCCCGCTCAGCCTCACCCCGGCCGAGGGCTTCAGCCTCCTGGCCGCCGGCCGGACCCTGCTGGCGGTCCCCGGAGGGGACAAGGACGGATCCCTGGCCTCGGCGCTGGACAAGCTGGCCGGCGTGCTCGGCGCCACCGGGGGGATGGCCATCGAACTGGAGCCGGGCCGGTTCCTCGACACCCTGCGGGCCGCGGCCGACGCCTCCGAGCAGGTGGAGATCGACTACTACGCCTTCGGGCGCGACGCCCTCACCACCCGGCGCATCGACCCCCACGCCGTGTTCGCCGCCGCCGGCGGCTGGTACGTCGACGCCTGGTGCCACTCGGCCCGCGACGACCGGCTGTTCCGGGTCGACCGGGTCCGCGCCGTCCGTCCGACCGGGGAGCACTTCACCCCGGACCCCGACCGGGCCACCCAGCGGGAGTCCGTCTTCCACCCCCGCGACACCGACCCCCGCATCACCCTGCTGCTCGCCCCCGAGGCGGCATGGGTGACCGAGTCGTACCCCGTCGAGTCGGTCGAGGCGCAGGCCGACGGCCGGCTCCGCGTCACCCTGGCGGCGAGCGGGCAGGCGTGGCTGGAGCGTCTGCTGCTCCGGTTGGGGCCGGCCGCCGAAATGGTCGCGCCCCCTACACTGGCCGGAGTGGCGGCGCAGGCAGCGACCCGCCTGCTCGCCGTGTACGGCCGGCGCAGCTGACCACCTGTTCAAACCGCTGCTGAATGCACCGGCCGACGTGCCAGGATGGGAAGTAGTGGAACGTCCCGAGACCGAGCCCGCACCCCCCACCTCCCAGGGCCCCCCCGTCGAAGCCAATCCTCACGGCGCGGCCCCCGAGGAATCACCTCTCCTCGAAGCCTCTCCTCTCGGCGCGCGGCCCGAAGACCCGCCTCCCCTCGGAGCGACGCCCGTCGACGTCGCCACCGTCGAAGGCGACGAGTCCGGCGGTCGCCGCCGGCAGGGCCTCGAGTGGATCGTCCTCGTGGTGGCCTCGCTGGCCGTCGCCCTCGTCGTCCGGGCCTTTCTCATCCAGGCCTTCTATATCCCCTCCGAGTCGATGGTCCCGACGCTCCACAAGGACGACCGGGTCCTCGTCAACAAGCTCTCCTACCGCCTCCACGACGTGCACCGGGGCGACGTGATCGTCTTCAAGGCCCCGCCGGGCGCCAGCACCTCAGAGGTGAAAGACCTGATCAAACGGGTGGTGGGGCTCCCCGGCGAGACGATCGAGGGCCGGGCGGGGGAGATCTACATCGACGGCAAGCCGCTCAACGAGCCCTACCTGCCGGCGGCGGTGCGCTCCCGGGATTTCCCGGCCGAGAAGGTGCCCGACCACCGGTTCTGGGTCCTCGGCGACAACCGCCAGGACTCCAAGGACTCGACCTTCTTCAAGTCGATCGACGAGAACACCATCGTCGGGCGCGCCTTCGTGCGGATCTGGCCGCTCGACGACCTCGGGCTGCTCTAGCCCCCCTCGCCGCCCACGCTCCACTCGCCCACCGTGGCCACCATCCGGTCGACGTGGTCGGAGTACACGGCGTCGATGTCCATCACCAGCAGAGCCCGCAGCCGGCGCGTCTCCTGGACGTCCCAGGCGAAGGCGGCCAGGCCGAAGCGGTGGACGAGGGCAACCAGGCCGGCTGACCACTCCCGTTCCTGGAGGTTGAGGGCGGCCACCCCCTGGCGGGCGAGGGCGGCGGCGTGGAGTTCGAGGGTGTCGCCGTAGCGGCGCCGGCCCATGGAGTGGACCAGGCGGACATCGGGATCGGCGGCCCGCACCCCGACGAGGGTCTCCACCGCCGCCGCGCACAGCCACAGGCGCCCGACGGCGCCCGCCGCCCGGGCGGCATCCAGCACCACCGGAGCCGTCCCGGGCTCCTTCAGGTCGAGGGACAGCTCGAAATCGGCGCCCAGCGCGGCATAGAGGTCGGTCAGGCGCGGGACCCCGGCCTCGGCCAGGCGAGCGGCCGGGCTGGAGGCCACGGCCAGGCGGCGCAGCCCCCGACGCAGGTGGGTTCCGTGGATGAGCATCGCCTCGCCGTCACCCGAGAGCCGCACGTCCGATTCCAGGCCGGCGGCCCCCTGCGCCAGCGCCTCGGTGAAGGCGTCCAGCGTGTTCTCGGGGGCCTCGGCCCGCCCCCCACGGTGGGCGAAGGTGATCGGCGGCACGACCCATCGTGGCACGGGCGCCCCCGGAGGTCGGAGGGTCCACCAGTTCCGCGGGCGAGCGCAGGATACTGACGCTGCGGTCTGGTCAGGCGTCATGAGTTGCCCGGTGCGACGTTCAGGAAAAAGAGCACTCAACCCGAGGCGCGTTTGCGCCGATGGGATGGGCATGACTCAAAGGGGCCAAGGAGGACGAGGAATGACCACCATCCGAGCGACCTGCCCGTCTTGCGGAGACGTGCGACTGAAGGCGGCCGACGTCGTGGTGCGGGTGTGCGCCAACGACAACAAGGGCTCGTACTGCTTCCGTTGCCCGAGCTGCGGCTTGCGGGTGACGAAGTCGGCTGACTCGCGCATCGTCGACCTGCTGGCCTCCTCGGGCGTGCGGATGGACGTCTGGCACCTCCCCTCCGAGCTGTGGGAGCCCCGCCCCGGTGGCGCCCCGGTGTCCTACGACGACCTCCTCGACTTCCACCTCATGCTGCAGGACGACAGCTGGTTCGAGCAGCTGGCCGAGACGATCGCCGAAGCTCCCAAGGAGTAGCCGGTCGATCCTGGGCCGGTTCCGCCCCTGGTCGGCCCACAGATTTCCGTTCTCCACACCGCCTCCCATCGTCGCCCGACACAGGGCTTTCGAGGGGAGGCGGTAGCATTTTCAGGCGCGGAGAAGGACGGGGCGCCTGATGAACATCGGACCCATGGAAGTCATCATCATCTTCGTCGTGGCCCTGCTCGTCTTCGGCCCGGCGAAGCTGCCCGAGATCGGCCGACAGGTCGGTAAGGCCGTGCGCGAGTTCCGGCGCTTCCAGAGCTCGTTCCAGAACGACTTCAAGGACTTCCTCGACGAACCCGGGCCCGTCGAACAGACGCCCAACCCGGCCGGCGCCGAGCAGGCGGCCCACACCCAGGCCGACCCGCCCGACGCGGCCGCCCCCGCCGGCGGCCAGACACCCGTCACCGGTCCGGCAGGAGCCTCACCGTCCGGGCCCGCCGTCCCCCTGCGGCCGATGACCGGTGACGAGTCGCCGGCGTCGGGCAACGGCGACGGGGTGACCGGGCAACCGGCCGATTCCTGATGGCCTGGCGCCTCAAGGAGAGGGTCAGGAGCAGGAACAAGGCCAAGGTCGATGCGGCCAGCATGTCGGTCGTCCAGCACCTCACGGAGCTGCGCGACCGCCTCTTCTTCTCGCTCATCGCCGTGACCCTGGGCGCTGTCATCTGCTTCGTCGCCTTCGACTGGATCCTCGGCTTCATGGTCGAGCCCTACAAGGAGATCACCGGCCAGGAGGGCCTGATCTTCACCCAGCCCCTGGAAGCCTTCCTGACCCGGATCAAGGTGTCGGCCTACGGGGGGCTGGTCCTGGCCTCGCCGGTCGTCTTCTGGCACCTGTGGCGCTTCATCACCCCGGGCCTGTACCCCAAGGAGAAGCGCTACGCCATCCCCTTCGTGATCAGCTCGGTGATCCTCTTCGCCGGCGGCGCCATCCTGTCCCTGCTCACCTTCCCCCGGGCCCTCGAGTTCCTCATCGGGGTGGGGGGCGACAACCTCCGGCCCCTCCTGTCGGCCGGCAGCTACCTGTCGCTGGTGTTCCTCATGGCCGTCAGCTTCGGGTTCGCCTTCGAGTTCCCCATCCTCGTCGTCTTCCTGCTGCTGGCCGGCATCCTCACCACGGACCAGCTGCGGCACTGGCGGCGGATCGCCTTCCTGGTCATCGTGATCATCGCCGCCGTCGTCACACCCAGCCAGGACCCGATCACGCTCTTCGCCCTGGCCCTGCCCATGTACATCCTGTACGAGGGTGCGATCCTCGTGGGCCGGTTCATGAAGCGATGAGGGCGGCACGCCCCCGCCGGACCGTCGTGGTGGTGGGGGCGCTGATGGCGACGGGAGCCCTGCTCGGCGGCGTCGTCCTCACCCAGGGTGGGGGCCCCAGCGGTGCGGACGGGAGCGAACGGCCGACGGCGCCGGACGCCACCCAGGTGGACCGGTTCTTCGGTGTCATGCGCCTGGCCTTCACCGGCGTGCTGGCCGACGCCGGCACCTTCGACCAGCGGGCGGAGGAGGTGGCGGCCGGAACCCTCCCGCCGGCCCAGCTGACCGCCGCCCTCGACGCCTCGCTCCGGCGGGCGGAGGGGAGCCGTGACCTCGTGGGTGCCTCCGCCGACCTCCCCGGCGTCCCCCAGGCCCGCCCGCTCTACCTCAACGCCGCCCTCCTGTACGCCGAGGCCCTGTGGGCGCTGCGGGCCGGGGTGGAGTCCGCCGGCCCCGGCCGCGCCGAGCTGGTGCTCTCCGCCCGGCGGCTCAAGGTGCTGTCCAACCGGGTCTACGACCGGGGCACGGTGCTGGCCGACCCCGGGCTGCCGGTCGTCCGGGAGACGCCGGACTGGGCGCGCGAGGGCCTGCTGCCGGCGGCACCGCCTTCGGTGGCCGCGGGATGGGGCCAGACGCTGGGTGAGTTCGCCGCCGGGGTCCGGGCCCGGGTGGCGCCGCCCACCTCCGACGAGCCGAGCCTGGCCCGCATGGCGGTGCTGGTCGACGACGAGGCGGTGGCGGCCTGGGGGGCCGCCTCCAGCGCCACGGGGGCCCTCCGGGACGCCCACGAGGCCCGGGCCCGGCGCCTGTCCCTCCTGGGCGAGGACCTCTGGCGCGCCGCCCCCGACGGCGACCGTCCCGACCATCCCCGATCCGGCTTCGACCGCACCGGCCTCGACCCCCAACCGGTGCCCGGCCTCGACGACGGGCTGGGGTCGTGACGTCGCCCCTGCGGCTGGCCGGCGGTGACGAGCGGCGCCGGGCGTTCGAGTCTGCCCGTGGGTTCCCCCTCGACCCCTTCCAGCACGAGGCCCTCGATGCCCTCGACGCCGGCCGGTCGGTGCTCGTCGCCGCCCCCACCGGCTCGGGCAAGACAGTGGTGGCCGAATACGCCATCGAACGGGCCCTGGAGGAGGGGAAGAAGGCGTTCTACACGACGCCGCTCAAGGCCCTGTCCAACCAGAAGTACGGCGACCTGGTCCGGGCCCACGGGCCGGACCGGGTGGGGCTCCTCACCGGCGACAACTCCATCAACGGCGAGGGGCCCGTGGTGGTCATGACCACCGAGGTGCTCCGCAACATGATCTACGGGGCCTCACCCACCCTCGACGGGCTGCGCTACGTCGTCCTCGACGAGGTGCACTACCTGCAGAACCCCTACCGGGGCGCGGTCTGGGAAGAGGTGATCATCCACCTCGACCCGACCGTGGACCTGGTCTGCCTGTCGGCCACCGTGTCCAACGCCGAGGAGTTCGCCGACTGGATCCAGACGGTGCGGGGCGAGACCACGGCCGTCATCGAGGAACGCCGGCCGGTGCGGCTGCGCCACCTCTACCTGGTGGGGGACCGGGAGTCGGAGAGCCACCACCTCCTGCCCACCTTCGTGGACTACCCGCCGGGGGCGGCGGGCGAGCCGCCCACCGGGGCGGACCTGCGCCCCAACCCCGAGGCCCACCGCCTCGACTCCCGGTCCGTCCGCCGGCCGGGCCAGCGCGGCCGGCCCAAGGGGCGGCTCCAGACGCCGCGGCGCTTCGAGGTGGTCGACCTCCTCGAGGGCGAGGACATGCTCCCCGCCATCTACTTCATCTTCAGCCGGGCGGCCTGCGACCAGGCCGTCGAACAGACCCTGGCCGCCGGCATCCGGCTCACCGACCCCGACGAGCGGGAGGCGATCCGGGCCATCGCCGAGGCCCGGGTCGGGTCCCTCTCCGACGCCGACCTCGAGGTGCTCGGCTACCCCCGGTGGATCGCCGGCCTGCAGGCGGGCCTGGCCGCCCACCACGCCGGCATGGTCCCGCCCATGAAGGAAGCGGTGGAGGAGGCGTTCTGCCGGGGCCTGGTCAAGGTCGTCTTCGCCACCGAGACCCTCTCGCTGGGCATCAACATGCCGGCCCGGTCGGTGGTCATCGAGAAGCTGTCCAAGTTCACCGGGGAACGCCACGAGTTCCTCACCCCGGGGGAGTACACCCAGCTCACCGGGCGGGCCGGGCGCCGGGGCATCGACGACCTCGGGTACGCCATCGTGCTGTGGAACCCGTTCGTGCCCTTCGACCAGGTGGCGGCGCTGGCCTCGACCCGCTCCTACGCCCTGCGCAGCTCGTTCCGGCCCACCTACAACATGGCCGCCAACCTGGTGCGGCGCTACCCGTCGGACGTGGCCCACCACCTCCTCAACCTGTCCTTCGCCCAGTACGGGGCGGACAAGGAGATCGTCCGCCTGGAACGCCAGCTGGAGCGCTCCAAGGAGCTGCTGGCCAGCCACCGGCGGGGGGCGGAGTGCGAGCGGGGCGACATCGAGGAGTACCGCCGGCTCCTGGCCAACCGGGGAGAGCGCCGCCGGGCAGCGGCCGGCAGCGGCGGACTGGACCACCTCAAGCCCGGCGACGTGATCATGCGCCGGGGAGCCAGGACCGTTGTCCTCCAGCGCACCCGGGGGGGACGGGGGGGCGACGTCAAGGTGCTGGCCCTCACCCCCGACCGGGGCGTGGTCCGCCTGGGCGCCGACGATCTCCCCGGGGGGGCCGTGCCGGTGGGGACCATCGAGCTGCCCCGCCCCTACGCCCCCCGCAGCCCCGCCTTCCGCCGGGCGGTCACCGAATCCCTGCGCACCATGCGGACCCGGGCCGGCGGGAACGATGCCGCCACCTCGGAGCAGGAGTCGGGCGCGGACTCGGCCCGCCGGCACCCCGTTGCCTCCTGTCCCGATCTGGCCGACCATCTCCGCTACGCCGAGCGGGCCGAACGTCTGGTCCGGGATGCCGACCGCCTGGAGCGGCGCATCCGGGGCCGGGCCGAGAGCCTGGCCCGCCAGTTCGACCGGGTCCTGCGGGTCCTGGAGTCGTGGGGCTACCTCGACGGGTGGACGCTCACCGACGCCGGCGAGCTCCTCTCCCGGCTCTACACCGAGACCGACCTGCTGGTGGCCGAGTCGATGCGCGACGGGCTCCTCGACGGCCTCGACCCCCCGGCCCTGGCCGGCGTGTGCTCCGCCTTCACCTACGAGAGCCGGGGCCCCGGGGCGGCCGAGGCCGCCGCCGCCCGGGCCCGCTTCCCCAGCCGCCGGGTCCGGGAGCGGGTGCTGGAGGTGGAGCGCATCTGGCGGGACCTCCACGTCGTGGAGGACGAGGCCGGGCTGCCCGAGACCCGCTCCCCGGATGCGGGCTTCGTCCACCATGCCCACGCCTGGGCCGCCGGCGAGGACCTGGAGGACGTGCTGGGCGACGACGACCTCACCGGCGGCGACTTCGTCCGCAACATCAAGCAGCTCATCGACCTCCTCCGCCAGGTGGGTGATGTGGCCCCGGTTCCCGAGACGGGCGCCGCCGCCCGCGCCGCGGCCGAAGCCCTCTTCCGGGGTGTGGTCGCCGCCTCCTCGTCCGTCGGCGTCTGAGCCGGAGCGTCGAGGCGTGATCCGCAAGGGGGAGGAGTGGGGGTCGCCGGCGGGGGACGCCGAGCCCGACCTCGACGTGGCGGGCGACGATGCGGCTCTGGCGGCGGCGATGGCGGGCGCCGGGGGCTGCCCGCTGGTGCGCTTCCGGCCGGCGGAGGATTCGGACCTGGCCCGGGCGGTGGGCCTGTCAGGGGAGGGGAGTGGCGGGCTGGCGGTGCCGGTCGATCTGCTGCGGCTGGCCGATGGTGGCCTGGCCGTCAACGCCGTGGTGCTGGGCGTGCCCCCGGACCGGCTGCGGGGGTGGCACCGGCCGGCGCCGGTCGAGGTGGTGGTGGACGGGACCACCTTGTCCCTCCGGGCGACGACCGTCGTCATCGCCACCGGCCAGTTCCTGCGGGGCTTCGACGTGAGTCCCCGGGGGCATCCGGGCGACGGGTGGTGCGAGGTGCAGGTCTACGCCGTGCCGTCCGGGCAGCGGGGGGAGATGCGGGCCCGGCTGCGGTCGGGGGCGCACCTGCCCCATCCCGGGATCACGGTGCGCCGGGCGAGGTCGGTGGTGGTGCGCTGGGAGCGGGAGGTGGCGTTGGAGGTGGACGGGAAGGCGGCGGTGAAGGGGGCCAGGGAGGTGGCGGTCGAGGTGGTCCCCGCAGCGTTTCGGCTCCTGGTGTAGGCAGGCGCCAAAGGCGCGCGCAGTTGGACCGGTGTGAGCGGCACTGCTGCACACACCTCTGGCGTCAGGGGAGTTGCGTGACCTCGGAGGGGATGTGGCCGGCGAGGACGTCGGCCACCAGGTCGGGCAGGCGGCGCGTGATCAGGAACTCCTTCGTGGCCCGGAGCTCGTCGACGGTCCACCAGTGGGCGTCGCGGACCCCCTCGGCCTGGAGGCGCTCGAGGTGGTCGGCGTCGAGCTCCAGGGCGGGGCAGCGCACCAGGTACCACCGCTCCCGCTGGCAGATCCGGCGCTCGAACCAGTCGTAGGTGATCTCCCGCTCCCACCGGCAGGGACCCAGCTCGACGCCGGCCAGGTCGACCTCTTCCTGGAGCTCGCGCTGCGCCGCCTCCTCGTGGGTCTCGCCCGCCTCCAGGCCGCCGCCGGGACTGACCCAGAAGTAGTGGCCCTTGTGGTTGGGCCCGTAGCGGAACAGGAGCACGCGGTCCCGGTCGTCGATGAGCAGGACGCGGGCGGCGTGGCGCACGGTCGTTTCGGGCATCAGGACATGCGAAGCAGGGACAGGCGGCCGGGGCAGGGGCCCCCGGCCGCATCGCGATGAGCCGCCCGGCGAAGAGTCATGAGCACAGAGTCACGGTGGCACCCGGAGGCCTCCACGGTCCACCCGGTTTCCGTCAGGGCGAGGCTACGATCCCCTAACCCATGCTCTACGCCAGCGAGACCTTCAGCGGCGACGAGGTCGAGGTCCTCGACCGTCACTTCACCAACCTGGACCGGCCGGTCTTCGCCCTGGTCAACCTGCCCGAGGTCGTGAAGGGCGCGCTGTTCGCCCGCTACTCCCGCACCCACAAGAGCCTGCGCCGCCTCTTCCTCGACGAGTTCGCCGAGGACGTGGAGTCCGCCGGCGGCGGGCCCAACGAAGCCGGCGCCGGCCTGCGCCGGGCGGAAGCCATCTACGACCGGGTCTTCTTCGAGTACGGCGACGACTCCGTGGCCCAGCTGGGCGGCGTCCACCTGGCCTGCGAGCAGTCCTCCAACCTCCTCACCAAGGTGCTGGAGTGGGGCCGGCTCATGGCCTACCTCGAGCAGTCGACCCGCTACATCGCCTACGACGCCCGCCTCGACGGCCGCTACCGGTACTGGCGGGACCCCCAGGTGCTCGACTCTCCCCTCGGGGCCCGATACGTGGCCGAGATGGACGAGATGTTCAACGCCTACGCCGCCGCCCTGGCCAAGGTGACCGAGTGGGTCCGGTCGGTCCACCCCCAGCAGCCGGGCGACTCCGACTTCGTCTGGCGCCAGACCGTCAAGGCCACCGCCTGCGACGCGGTGCGGGGCATGCTGCCCGCGGCCAGCCTCTCCAACGTGGGCATCTACGGGACGGGCCAGGGCTACGAGGCGCTCCTGCTGCGGATGCGGGCCCATCCGCTCCCCGAGGTGCGCCGCTACGCCCAGATGATGCTGGAGGAGCTGCGCCTGGTCATCCCGTCGTTCCTCAAGCGGGTGGACCGGGAGGACCGGGGGGTTGTCTGGAGCACCTACCTGGAGGAGCGCCGCGCCGCCACCGAGGCCATGACCGCCCACCTGCTGGGCGATGCCGAGCCCGAAGCCCGTCCGATGGTGACCCTGGTCGACTGGGATCCCGAGGGCGAGGACAAGGTGCTGGCCGCCATCCTCTACGCGGCCAGCGACCTGCCCGAGGATCAGCTCATGGAGCGGGTGGCGAAGCTCGAGCCCGAAGAGCGCTTCGCCCTGCTCGACGCCTACGTCGGGGAGCGGACCAACCGCCGCCACAAGCCGGGACGGGCCTTCGAGCGCACCGGCTACCGCTTCGACGTCCTCGCCGACTACGGCGCCTTCCGGGACCTCCAGCGCCACCGCCTGCTCACCCTCGAATGGCAGCCGCTCACCCCCCGGCACGGCTACGAGATGCCGCCGGCGGTGACCGAGGCCGGCGCCGATCCCCTCTTCGCCGAGACGATGGAGCGCTCGGCCGCCCTCCACGACGACCTGGCCGAGCAGTTCCCGGCCCAGGCCGCCTACGCCGTGGCCCTGGCCTACCGGATCCGCTTCACCATGCAGATGAACGCCCGCGAAGCCATGCACGTCATCGAGCTGCGCACCACTCCCCAGGGCCACCCCGCCTACCGGGCCGTCTGCCAGGAGATGTGGCGCCTGATCCGGGACCGGGCCGGCCACCACCACCTGGCCGAGACCATGCGCTTCGTCGACCTGGGCGAGCACGACCTCGGCCGCCTGGAGGCCGAGCGGCGCTCCGAGGCGAAGCGCACCGATCCCGGCGCCTGAGCCGGAACCTGAAGACAAACGACGCGATGAAGGAGGCAACGGACGAACTGACTCCGTTGCTGATGTTGCGACTGTTATTCTTTGTTGCCTATGGGGCTTCATCGTGACTCGTGGCGTTCATCACCAACGACTGGTGTTGTGCAGGAACGCCGCCGACGTCGGGGGCGGGCGGTCATCGGCATCGCCGCCCTCGCCGCAATCGTTCTCTCCGGCAGCGCCGCCGCACGCGTGCACACGGTGAAGGCGGGCGACACCCTCGAAGGGCTGTCCCGCCGTTACGGCGTCTCGGTCCCGGCGCTCGCCCAGGCCAACGCCATCGCCAACCCCGACTACATCCAGGCCGGCTCGAAGCTCACGCTGCCCGCGCCCGGAACCGCCGCTCCGGCCGAGGCCCGGGTCCCGACCCAACCCATCGCCAAGGTGAGCCCGGCCCCCGCCACCGGCAAGGCCCGGGCCGTCGTGGTGCCCGCCTCCCGGGCCGGCTTGCGGCCCCTCTTCACCCAGTACGCCAAGGCCGCCGGCGTGCCCGCCGAGCTGGCCATGGGCCTGGCCTGGCAGGAGTCCGGCTGGCAGGTGCACAAGGTGTCGTCCACCCGGGCCGTGGGCGTCATGCAGCTGATGCCCGACACGGTGGAGTTCGTCTCCCGGATCCTGCTCCGGCAGAAGAGCAACCTCGACCCCCACGACCCGGTGGCCAACATCCGCATGGGGACCCGCTTCCTGCGCTATCTGCTGGACCGCAACGGCGGCGACGTGGACACCGCCCTGGCCTCCTACTACCAGGGCCTGCGTTCGGTGCGCGAGCGCGGCGTCTTTCCCGAGACCCGGCAGTTCGTGGCCAACGTGAAGGCGCTGCGGGCCCGGTTCTAGTAGGGCTCGGGCGCGCTACAGGTCGGCCGACAGCTCGATCAGCAGCAGGGCCACGCTGTGGTCGAGGCAGAACTGCGTGCGCACATCGCCCGGGGGAGCGAAGGCGTGCTCACAGCGGAAGCAGCCGTCGGCGTCGTAGCGCAGCTCCCCGGCACAGGTGATGGGGTGGTGGGGCGCCACGAAGGTGTCCCAAGGGCCCGTGGCGCTGGACGCCGACAGGGTGGCCTGCAGGTTGAGTGAGCCGTTGGAGGCGGGGGCGACGAAGCTCACTGGCCCGAGCGCTGCCGGAAGTTGGTGAGCACCGCCTGATCCTCGAGGAGCTCGTCGATCTCCTCCAGCAGCTCGTCGACGTCCCCCATGCTGATCGTCGTCGCCTCGACGGGAGCCGGCTCTTCTCCGCTCTCGACTCGGCGGGGGCGGGGCGGGTACTGCGGGGACGAGTTCACTGCGGACCTCCGGGGACCCTTGGCAGCCTCGAACACGCCGAGTGTGCTGCCAGCTACTTGAGACGCAGCTACCCCGTGAATCTGGCGTCCAAACAGCCGCGATTCAGCCTCGGGAACGCCGCAGCAGGCCGGTGGCCAGGGCCAGCAGGCCGGCGGCGGCGATGAACTCGCCCGGCATCCGATGTGGTGCTTCGCGCTGGATGTCCTCGTGGAACCGCTGGATGCGTTCGGGGACGGGATTGCATCCGAAGAAGTGGCGGGCCGGCTTGTCGATGTCGAGGAGGGCGGCGCCGGCCATCCCCGCCAGCACGACGCGCCGGCGTCCTCCGGTGGCCCGGGCCCCGAGCAGGCACAGGGCGGCCAGGCCGACCGTGCCGTCGCGGTAGGCGACCTGCAGGAATCGGGCGTGGGACTCCGGCCCTCGGGGCAGGCCCCAGTGGGGGAGGGCATCCATGGCCAGGTGGGAGGCGACACCGAGCCCGAAGGCCAGCGCCGGTCGCCGCCGGAGGGCGGCGCCGATCACGGCGCCGGCGAGAACGTGGTTGGTGACGAGCATGCGGTCAGGAGATTCGCTCCGGCGACGGCGTTCACCTTCGGGGGCGGAGCTGGTGGCCCGGTGTCCCACCCCTGGCTTATAGTCACAAGCATGTTATTCCGCGGAGGACCGCCGTCGTGCCCCGGGTCGTAGCCCTGGGCGACGCCCACCTGGGCCGCCAGTACCACGCCCGCACCACCCCCGAGGGCACCAACCAGCGGGAGGCCGATTTCGAGGCGTCCTTCGAGGCCGCCGTGGACCTCGGCCTGTCACTCAGCCCGGACGTGTTCGTCTGGCTGGGGGACGTGTTCGACCAGCCCCGGCCCGGCTACCGGGCCTTCCGGGTGGCGCAGCGGGCGCTCCGGCGCATCCGGGACCACGGCATCCCCCTGGTGGCCATCTCCGGCAACCACGACACGCCCCGCCTGCCGGGGACCGGCTCGCCCTACGCCCCGCTCCACGACACCTTCCCCGAGTTCCACCTCGCCTACCAGGGGGCCTACGCCGCCTTCGACCTGCCCGGGCTGCGGGTGCACGCAGTTCCCCAGATGCTCACCGTGGACGAGACCCTCGAAGCCCTCGACACCGCCTGCGACAACTACAGCGCCGACCGGGTCAACCTGCTGCTGACCCACCCCCGGGTGCCCCAGGTCGAGCCCCGCTGCCGGGACGTCAACGAGATCGAGGTCGACGCCGCCGCGCTCCGGAGCGACCTGGTGCTGCTCGGCCACTACCACGTCCACACCCGGGTCCGCGACGGCGTGTGGTACGCCGGGTCCACCGACACCTTCTCCTTCGCCGACGACCCGGCCCGGCCCAAGGGGCTGGTCTGCCTCGACACCGACACCGGCGCCTGCACCCACCACGGCCTGGCCGGCCAGCGGCCGCTGTCGACCCCCGAGCCGGTGGCCGCCGCCGGCCTGTCCCCCGACGAGCTGGAATCGGCCATCGTCGAGCGGGCGGCCACGGTGCCGGCCGGGGCGGTGGCCCGGCTCTTCATCGACGCGGCCGACCCCCAGGCCTGGCGCCTGCTCGACCACAGCCGGCTCCAGGAGGCGTTCGCCCACGCCCTGGCCTTCCGGCTCGAGCCCAGCTTCCTGGACGACGCCGCCCGGGTCACGGACCTGCCCACCCGCGACGCCATCGGCGCCCGGTGGGCCCGCTTCCTGGAGCACCAGGACCTCCTCGGCTACGACCGGGCCCGGCTGCGGAGCCTGGGCGACGAGCTGATCCGCACCGCGGTGGACGAGGCGGGCTGACCGGTGCGCATCACCCGCCTGTCGCTGCGCAACTTCCGGGTCTTCGCCGACCTCGACCTCGAGCTGCCCGACGGGGTGGTGGGCATCTTCGGGCCCAACGGTTCGGGCAAGTCGACGCTGGTGGAAGCCATCACCTGGGCGCTCTTCGGCGTGGCCCGGACGGGCAAGGACGCCCTGCGGGCCGACGGGGCCGACGGCGAGTGCCGGGTCACGGTCGAGTTCGACCACGACGGCCACGTCTACGAGATCACCCGGGCCCTGGCCGGGGCCGGGCTCAACGTCAACGCCGAGGCGGCCTGCGACGGCCTGCGGCTGGCGGCGGGCGCCACGTCGGTGCGCCAGTACGTCCACCAGGTGCTGGGCATGAGCGCCGATGCCTTCCGGGCCTCGGTGTGCTGCGAGCAGAAGCAGATCGACGCCTTCTCCGGGCGCCGGCCCGAGGAGCGCCGCCGCCTGGTGCTGGACCTGCTCGGCATCACCCCGCTCGACCGGGCCCGGGA
>JBOGFE010000615.1:0-5954 GCA_050741935.1 Acidimicrobiia bacterium
GCGATGAGCCGCCAGGCGAAGAGCCATCATCACAGCCCACCCCGCAGGAGGAGGAAGAACACGACCAGCGTGCCCCCGCCGAAGACGGCGAGGGCGTAGTTGCGCAGGAACCCGGTCTGGAGCCGGCGCAGCCGGCGCCCGGCGAAGGTCACCGCCGCGGCGGTGCCGTTGACGGCGCCGTCGACACCCTTCTGGTCGACGACGTCGGCCAGCCACCGGGCCAAGGGTGCGCCCAGGCGGTCGACGGCCCGGGCCAGCGTGGAGTCGAGATACCAGCCCCGGTCGAACACTCCGGCCAGCGGCCCCAACCGCGTCACCAGCGGGTCGGCACCCGTGAGCCCCTGGCGGTAGAGGGCGACGGCGGCCAGGATCCCGATCCCGCCCAGCACGACGGCCACGGTGGAGAGCACGAAGCCCTCGGTGAATGTCTCGGCGTGGACCTCGGGCACCCCTTCGAAGACCGGCTCCAACCAGTGGGCCAGGAACTGGATCGACTTGAACGGGAGGTTGAGCAGGCCTCCCAGCACGGTGAGGCCGGCCAGGACCATGAGCGGGACGGTCATGACGGAAGGGGACTCATGGGGGGTGGTGCCGTGGGCGTGCTCCTGCCACCGCTCGTTGCCGAAGAACACCAGGCGAACCTGGCGGGTCATGTACAGGGCGGTGAGGAGGGCGGTGACGGCACCGATGAACCACAGGACGTACTCGCCCCGCAGGAAGGCCACGGCCAGGATCTCGTCCTTGGACCAGAAGCCGGCCAGGGGCACCATCCCGGCGATGGCCAGCCAGGCGATGATGAACGTCCCGGCGGTGACGGGCATGTAGCGCCGGAGCCCGCCCATCCGGCGCATGTCCTGCTCGTCGTGCAGTCCGTGCATGACCGAGCCGGCCCCGAGGAACAGCAGCGCCTTGAAGAAGGCGTGCGTGACCATGTGGAAGATGGCGGCGGCGTAGGCCCCCACGCCGATGGCCAGGAACATGTAGCCCAGCTGGCTGATGGTCGAATAGGCCAGTACCCGCTTGATGTCGTTGTTGACGAGGGCGATGGTCGCCGCCACCAGAGCGGTGAGGGCGCCCACCCAGGCGATCACGTCGCCGGCCACGTCGCTCTGCTCGAGGAAGGGGTGGGACCGGGCCATCAGGTACACGCCGGCGGTGACCATGGTGGCGGCGTGGATGAGGGCGGACACCGGCGTGGGGCCCTCCATGGCGTCGGGCAACCAGACGAAGAGCGGCCCCTGGGCGCTCTTCCCGGCCGCGCCCACGTAGAGCAGGAGGGCGGCGGCCGTGGCGGTGCCCGACCCCAGGTGCTGCGCCCCCTCGAGGGCGGGCACCAGCTGGAGGGTGCCGAGGTGGGTGAAGATCAGGAACATGGCCAGCATGAAGCCGAAGTCGCCCACCCGGTTGGTGACGAAGGCCTTCTTTCCCGCCACCGCCGCGCTGGGCCGCTCGAACCAGAAGGAGATGAGGAGGTAGGAGCACAGGCCGACGCCTTCCCAGCCGAGGAAGATCAGCAGGTAGTCGCCGGCCAGGACGAGCACGAGCATGGAGAAGGCGAAGAGGTTGAGGTAGGTGAAGAAGCGGGTGAAGCGCTCCTGGCCGTGCATGTAGCCGATGGAGTAGAGGTGGATGAGAGCCCCGACCCCGGTGACGAAGAGCGCCATGGTGATCGACAGGGGGTCGACCAGGAGCAGGGCCTTGACCGAGAACCCGCCGGCCGTGATCCAGTCGAAGAGCGGGCGCTCCACGATCCGCTCCTCCGCCGGCAGGCCCGACAGGGCGCTGAACATCCACAGGGCGGTGGCGAAGGCGCCGGCCATGGCCAGGGTGGCGATCCAGCCCGAGACCGGCTCGCGCAGCCGGCGCCGGCCGAGGAACAGGATGGTGGCCCCGAGGAGGGGCAGGGCCGGGATCAGCCAGGCCAGTTCGAGGGCGCCGGCGGAGCTCACGGGACCTGCGCCAGCAGGGACCGGCGGCTGGGGCAGGGGCCCCCGGCCGCAACACGATGAGCCGCCAGGCGAAGAGTCATCATCATCCGCGCAGCATGCTGACGTCGTCGGCGGTGGCGCCCTGGCGCCGGCGGAAGATGGCCACGATGAGGGCCAGGCCCACCACCACCTCGGCCGCCGCCACCACCAGCGTGAAGAACACGAAGACCTGCCCCCCGATGTCGTCGAGCATCCGGGAGAAGGTCACGAAGGTGAGGTTCACGGCGTTGAGCATCAACTCGACGCACATGAACATGACCAGGGCGTTGCGCCGGACGAGCAGCCCCACGGCGCCGATGCCGAAGATCAGGGCGGCGAGCACGAGGTAGTAGGCGCCGTCGACGTTCACGGTTCCTGCCGGCCTTCGGCGGGGAGATCGGAGCCGGGCGTGCGCCGGGCCAGCACGATGGAGCCGACCACGGCGATGACGAGGAGCACGGAAGTGATCTCGAAGGGCCAGAGGAAGTCGGTGAACAGGCTCTCGGCCACCTTCTGGACGTTGGACCCCTGGCCGCTGACCGCCCCCCGCACGGTCGATGCCCCGGTGGGTGCCATCCCTCGCGTCATGAACAGGAGCCCGGCCACCAGGGCGACGCCGGCGACCGCCGCCACCGGGCGCTGACCCCGCAGGGGCTCGGCCAAGAGGTCGTCCTCCTCGTCCACCCCCAGCAGCATGATGACGAACAGGAAGAGGATGACGATGGCTCCGGCGTAGACGATGACCTGGACGGCGGCCAGGAAGTGGGCTTCCTGGAGGACGAAGAACACCGCCATGCAGAACAGGGTGAGGACCAGGAAGAGGGCGGCGTGGACCGGCTTGCGGGCGAGCACCACCCCCACCGCCCCGGCCAGGGCGGCCACGGCGAAGGCGGCGAACACGGCCCACTCCATCAGCCCTCACCCTCGGGGGGCCGGGTGCCGAAGCCGAGCTCGGGCGACCACGCCACCCGCCCGACGTAGGCGTCCTCGCCGTTGGGGGCGGTGGCCCGCACCCAGGCGCTGGTCCGCTCGTCCTCGTCGCCCATCCACAGCTCCCACGGCATCCGCCGGGCCCGGCCGTCGTCGTCGACCAGCAGCTCGCCCTTGGTGTAGATGGCGTCGGCCCGGTTGGTGAAGGAGAACTCGAAGAGCTTCGTCTCGGTGATGGCCTCGGTGGGGCAGGCCTCCACACACAGGTCGCAGTGGATGCAGCGCAGGTAGTTGATCTCGTAGACGAAGCCATACCGCTCGCCGGGCGACACCGGGTCGTCGGGCGGGTTGTCGGCGCCCCGGACGTAGATGCACTGGGCCGGGCAGACGCCGGCGCAGAGCTCGCAGCCGATGCACTTCTCCATGCCGTCCTCGTAGCGGTTGAGGACGTGGCGGCCGTGGAAGCGATCGGGCTTCTCCCGCTTGACCTCCGGGTACTCGATGGTGACCCGGGGGCCCCGCAGGGCCTGGCGCATGGTCACCTTGAACCCACCCCAGCGGCTCACGGTGCCACCTCGGTCGGATCCGCCGGCGCCAGCTCGATGGGCTCGGGCCCGGACCGCTCGGGCTCCCGGCGGGGCATGGACAGGTAGAGCAACCCGTAGACGGCCAGAGCACCCAGCGGCGCGGCCACGAACACCCAGATGGGCCAATTCTGGTCCTGGGCCACCCGGTAGGTGGCCGACACCCCCAGCCACAGCAGCCCGAGGGGGATGAGCACCTTCCAGCCCAGGTCCATCAGCTGGTCGTAACGGAGCCGGGGCAGGGCGGCGCGCAGCCAGATGTAGCCGAAGAGGAAGAACGAGATCTTCCCGAGGAACCACAGCACCCCCTCGAGGGGAGCGGGCAGGCCGGGGATGTTGAACAGCCCCGAAGGGCCACCGAGGAAGAGGGTGACGGCGATGGCCGACTGCGTGACCATGTTCATGTACTCGGCCAGGAAGAACATGGCGAAGCGGATGCCGGTGTACTCGGTGTGGAACCCGCCCACCAGCTCCTGCTCGGCCTCCACCAGGTCGAAGGGCGCCCGGTTGGTCTCGGCCACGGCGGCGATGCAGAAGATGGCGAAGGGCACCGGGGCGGGGAGCAGGAACCAGTCCCGGGGCGTGCCGCCGGGGTAGCCCTGGGCCAGCACGATGGCGGCGGTGGACAGGGTGCCGGCCTGGAGGACGGCGCCGACGATGCCCAGGCCGAGCGCCGCCTCGTAGCTCACCATCTGGGCACTGGCCCGCACCGACCCGAGCAGGGGGTACTTGGACCCCGACGACCAGCCGGCCAGGAGGACCCCGTAGACGCCGAGGCCGGACATGGCCAGGACGAAGAGCACGCCGATGGGCGGGTCGGCCAGCTGGAGGATCGTCCTGCGGTCGGTGAAGGGGACGGTGAACTCTCCCGACAGGGGGATGACCGAGAAGGCCAGGAAGGCGGGCAGCACGGAGAGGTAGGGGGCCAGGCGGAAGACGGCCCGGTCGGCCGAATCGGGGATGGACTGCTCCTTGAAGAAGAGCTTGATCCCGTCGGCCAGGGATTGGAGCACCCCGTACGGACCGGCCCGGTTCGGGCCGATCCGGTTCTGCATGTCGGCCACCACCTTGCGCTCGATCCAGATCATGAGCAGCACCGAGACCAGCAGCAGGGTGAAGACGAACACGGCCTTGATAGCCACGATCAGCAGATCGAGGGCGTCAACCCCGTCGGCGAAGAGCGGGTCACCCATCGAATTCCGACTCCAGCCTGACCCGGGTGAGGGTGGCGCCGTCGACGAGGTCCACCCCACCGGGCCCCGGGGGGTGGAAGGGCACCCAGGCGACGCCGGGAGGGACACCGGGGTCGGGGCGCATTGGAAGGATGATCGAAGCCCGCGGGCCGCTCACCCGCACCGGGTCGCCGCGGGTGAGCCCGAGGCGGTCAGCCTCGGTGGGATGGACCCTCACGACCCCGGGCTCGGCCAGGGGGGCCAGGGCGGCGGAGCGACTCACGGTGACGCCGGCGTCGTAGAGGCGCCGGGACGTGACCAGCGCCAGACCCGCCTCGCCCCCGTTGGCGACGTCGGCCGGTGCCCCGGACCCGTCCCAGCGCAGGAGCGGCGGGGACCCGCCCCCGGGAGAGGCGGCGCCACTGGCCCGGACCGGGGCGGGTGAGACCGGCACGGCGTCGGCGGCCACCCCGAAGGCGGCCGTGGGGCCGCCCTCGGTGACCAGGCTCTCGATCGGACCCCCGACGAGGCCGGGATCGGCGTCGGCGACGGGGCTCACGGCATGTCCGGGCACCCCGACCACCATCTGCTCCCTCGCCCCCAGCGGGATCACGACGCCGTCGACGGCTTGACGCAGGGCGGCGGCGTCGACGCCCCGGTGCGCCGGGGCCAGGCGGGCGAGCTCGTCGGTGACCTCGTCGACCGCCTCGAGGTCGAAGTCGGCGTCGAAGCGGAGGGCGAGCTCGACGGCGATGCGCCAGTCCTCCATGACCGTCCCCGGCGGCGTCACCTTGCGAGCCAGGCGGAGGATGCGGCCCTCCAGGTTGGTGTGGGTCCCCCGCTTCTCGCCGAAGATGGCCACCGGCAGCACCACGTGGGCCAGCTCGGTGCTGGACGTGGGGAAGGCGTCGACGGCCACGATGAAGGGGACCTTCTCCAGCGCCCGGCGGGCCAGATCGGAATCGGGGAAGTCAGAGAGCGGGTCGGCGCCGAGGAGGACCAGCGCGCCGATCCGGCCCTCGGCGGCGGCCCGCAGGATGCCGGCGGTGTCGAGCCCGACTTCGGCGGGCACGCCGCCCCAGGCCGTCTCGAACCAGGCCCGGCCGCCGTCGAGGGCAACCCGGCCGGGCAGGAGACCGGGGGCGAGCCCGAGGTCGAGCGCCCCGTGGACGTTGCCCCGGCGCAGGGCGGAGAGGAAGCGCACGCCGGGCAGGCCGGCCAGGGCGGCGGCCACCGCCACCGTCGGCGCCGCCGGCTCGGCCAGGTTGGGCCGTCCCAGGATGACGACGACATTCCCGTCC
>JBOGFE010000616.1:0-5253 GCA_050741935.1 Acidimicrobiia bacterium
GTCCAAGGGAGTCCTGGCCCCCGGCCTCGACCCGGTCGCCACCGCCGGCCGCTACGCCGGCGGCGGGGCGGCGGCGCTGTCCGTCCTGACCGACGGGCCCTACTTCGACGGGTCGCTCGACGACCTGGTGGCCGCCCGGGAGGCCGTGGCCCTGCCCGTCCTGCGCAAGGACTTCACCCTCGACCCGCTCCAGGTGGTCGAAGCCCGGGCGGCGGGGGCCGACGCCGTGCTGCTGATCGTGGCCGCCCTGCCCGACGATGTCCTCCTGGCCGAGCTGGCCGCCGCCGCCGCCGAGCTCGGCCTGGCCGCGCTGGTGGAGATCGACGACGAGGCCGGGCTGGACCGGGCCCTGGTCGCCGGCGCCGGCCTCATCGGCGTCACCAACCGGGATCTGCGGACCTTCGGCGAGGACCTGGCGACCGCCGAACGCCTCGCCGCCCGGATCCCCGCCGAGGTCGTCTCGGTGGCCGAGAGCGCCATCCGGACACCGGCCGACGCCACCCGCATGGCGGAGGCCGGTTTCGACGCCGTCCTCGTGGGTGAGGCGCTCGTCAGAGCGGCCGACCCCGAGGCCGCCGTCGCCTCCCTGGCCTCTGTTCCCATCCCCAGCCCCAGGAGGTAAGTGATGCGGTACCTGCTGAACCCCGAGCAGATCCCCACCACCTGGTTCAACGTCGCCCCCCACCTGCCCGAGCCCCTGTCCCCGCCCATGCATCCGGGGACGGGCGAGCCGGTCGGGCCCGACGACCTGGCCCCGCTCTTCCCCATGGCCCTGATCGGTCAGGAGATGTCGGCCGACCCCTGGATCGACATCCCCGGCGAGGTGCTCGACATCCTCAAGCTGTGGCGCCCGACGCCCCTGGTGCGCGCCCGCCGCCTGGAGGCCGCCCTCGACACCCCGGCCCGCATCTACTACAAGGACGAGTCCGTCTCCCCGGCCGGGTCCCACAAGCCCAACACCGCCGTGGCCCAGGCCTACTACAACAAGGCGGAGGGCATCACCCGCATCGCCACCGAGACCGGGGCGGGCCAGTGGGGGAGCGCCCTGGCCTACGCCTGCCAGTTCTTCGGCCTGGAGTGCCAGGTGTACATGGTGGCCGCCTCCTTCCACCAGAAGCCCTACCGCCGGGTGCTGATGGAGACGTGGGGCGGCCAGGTCGTCCCGTCCCCCTCGGAGCGCACCAACGCCGGGCGCACGGTCCTGAAGCGGGACCCGGAGTGCAGCGGGTCGCTGGGCATCGCCATCAGCGAAGCGGTGGAGGACGCCGCCACCCATCCCGACACCCACTACTCGCTCGGCTCCGTGCTCAACCATGTGCTGCTCCACCAGACGGTCATCGGCATCGAGGCCAAGCAGCAGCTGGACCAGGCCGGGGAGCGCCTGCCCGACGTCGTCATCGGATCCTGCGGCGGGGGCTCCAACCTCTCCGGCCTGGCCCTGCCCTTCGTCCCCGACCACGCCGCCGGGGTACGGGGTGGCCCCGGGAGTCAGCGCGTGCGGCTGGTGGCGGTGGAACCGTCGGCCTGTCCCACCCTCACCGAGGGCAAGTTCGAGTACGACTTCGGCGACGAGGCGGGCATGACGCCCAAGATCCTCATGTACACCCTGGGCCACGACTTCATCCCCCCGCCCATCCACGCCGGGGGGCTCCGCTACCACGGTGATGCCCCCATCGTCTGCAACCTGGTCAAGAACGGCTGGATGGAAGCGGTGGCCTACCCCCAGGGCAAGGTGTTCGAGGCGGCGCTGCAGTTCGCCCGGGCCCAGGGCCCGGTGCCGGCGCCGGAGACGGCCCACGCCATCCGGGGTGTCATCGACGAGGCCCTGGCGGCCAAGGAGGCGGGCGAGGAACGGGTCGTCCTGTTCAACTACTCGGGCCACGGCCTTCTCGACCTGGGCGCCTACGACGACCATCTCCAGGGCCGGCTCGTGGATGTCTAGGGGACCTGCATGTTCGTGAAGATCTGTGGGGTGACGACTGAGGACGATGCGCTCCTCGCCGTGGCGCTGGGGGCCGACGCCGTGGGGTTCGTGTTCGCTCCCAGTCCCCGGCGGGTCCATCCCGAAGTGGTGCGCGACATCGTCAAGCGCCTCCCCACCGAGGTGGTGACGGTGGGCGTGTTCCGGAACGAGCGGCCGGAGCAGGTGGTGGAGGTGGTCGGACGCTGCGGGCTGCGGGGCGCCCAGCTGCACGGCGGTGAGCCCGTCTCCGACGTCCGCTTCGTCCGCCAGCGGGTGCCGTTCCTCATCCGGGCGCTGCCCGCCGGCGATGCCCGGCTGGGCGAGGTGCTCACCGGTCGGGACGCCCCCGACGTGATCCTCCTCGACGCCCCCGAGCCCGGCTCGGGAACGGTGTTCGACTGGTCCCTGGCCGAGGGTGCACCCGACGGCGTGCGCCTGATGCTGGCCGGCGGCCTCAACCCCGACAACGTGGAGCAGGCCATCCGCAAGGTCCGGCCGTGGGGCGTCGACTCGGCCAGCGGGGTGGAGGCGGCCCCGGGACGAAAGGACCCGGCCCGCATGCGGCGGTTCGTGGAGACGGCGAAGCGGGTGGGCGACGAGCTGGAGTCGGACTGGGAACCGACCCGGGCCGCCCCCTACGACTGGGAGGAGGAGGCGTGACGGCCGCACCGCCCGCCCGGGGGTCGCCGGTGGTCCTCGGGCCGCCCGGGCCCGAGCCGGCCGCCCGCGGCCGCTTCGGCGAGTTCGGGGGCGGTTTCGTCCCCGAGACCCTCGTCCCCGCCCTCCAGTCCCTGGAGCGCGCCTTCCGGGAGGCGTGGGCCAGCGACCGGTTCCGGGACGAGCTGGCGGCGCTGCTCACCAGCTACGCCGGACGGCCCACGCCGGTCACCGAGTGCCACCGGCTGTCGGAGCAACTGGGCGTGCGGATCCTCCTCAAGCGCGAGGACCTGACCCACACCGGCTCCCACAAGATCAACAACGTGCTGGGTCAGGCCCTGCTCACCCGGGACATGGGCAAGACCCGGGTCATCGCCGAGACCGGCGCCGGCCAGCACGGGGTGGCCACCGCCACCGCCGCCGCCCTCTTCGGGTTGGAGTGCAAGGTGTTCATGGGGGCGGTGGACGTCGAGCGCCAGGCCCTCAACGTGTTCCGCATGCGCCTGCTCGGCGCCGAGGTGGTGCCGGTCACCTCGGGCAGCGCCACCCTGAAGGACGCCATCAACGAGGCGCTGCGGGACTGGGTGGCGACGGTGGAGGACACCCACTACTGCATCGGGTCGGTGGTCGGGCCGCACCCGTACCCGTGGATGGTGCGGGAGTTCCAGCGGGTGGTGGGCGACGAGGCCCGCGAGCAGTGCCGGGAGATCCTGGGCGGGGCCGACCCCGACGTGGTGGTGGCCTGCGTGGGCGGGGGCTCCAACGCCATGGGGACCTTCGCCGGCTTCCTCGACACCGAGGCCCGCCTGGTGGGCGTGGAGGCGGGCGGCGACGGCCTCGAGTCGGGCCGCCATGGCGCCTCCATCGCCCGGGGGGTCCCCGGCGTCCTCCACGGGGCGCGCTCCTTCTACCTCCAGGACGAGCACGGCCAGATCCGGGAGGCGCACTCGATCTCGGCCGGCCTCGACTATCCCGGCACCGGCCCCGAGCACGCCGCCCTGGCCGCCGCCGGACGGGCCACCTACACGCACGCCACCGACGCCGAGGCGCTGGAGGGCTTCAAGCTCCTGTCCGCCACCGAGGGGATCGTGCCCGCCCTCGAGCCGGCCCACGCCATCGCCTGGCTGGCGCGGGCGGCGGGGAGCGAGGTGCCGGCCGGCTCCACCGTGCTCCTCACCCTCTCCGGCCGGGGCGACAAGGACGCGGCCCAGGTGGCCGAGCACCTCGGCGAGCCCGTCGAATGAACCTCGAGTCCCGGCTCCGGGCCCGGAGGGAGGAAGGGACCAGGCTGCTGGTGCCCTATGTCACGGGCGGGTTGGGGTCCGCCTGGCTGGATGTGGTGCGGGCGGTGGCCGACGCCGGTGCCGACGCCATCGAGATCGGCATCCCGTTCTCCGACCCCGTGATGGACGGCCGGGTCATCCAGGAGGCGTCGCGCCGGGCGCTCGAGATCGGCGCCACGCCGGCGGGCATCATCGCCGACGTGGACAAGGTCGACGTGGGCATCCCCCTGGCCGTCATGACCTATTACAACCCGGTGGCCCACCTCGGCCTGGAACGGTTCGCGGCGTCGCTGCGGGACTCGGGCATCGACGGGGCCATCGTGCCCGACCTCCCCCTCGACGAGCTGGAGGAGTGGGCCGATGCGGCCGATGCCTGCGGGGTGGAGACGGTGCTCCTGGCCGCCCCCACCACCCCCGACGACCGGCTGGCCCGGATCTGCGAGCGGTCGCGGGGTTTCGTCTACGGGGTCTCGCTGCTGGGCGTGACCGGCGAGCGGGCCTCGCTCTCGGAGCGGGCCCTGGACATGGGCCGGCGCCTGAAGGCGGTGACCGACAAGCCCGTGCTGCTGGGTGTGGGGGTGTCGACCCCCGAGCAGGCCGTGGCGGCCGCCTCGGTGGCGGACGGGGTCATCGTGGGCAGCGCCCTGGTGCGGCGGCTCCTGGAGGGCGGCGGCCCCGAGGAGGCGGGCAAGTTCACCGCCGCCATCCGCCGGGCCCTCGACGACGCCGGCTAGTTCGGGCCCTCGGACCCGTCGGCGGGCTCGGCCGCCTTCTTGGGCTGGCCCCGGCTCTCGGCCACGTAGGAGCGGTAGACGGCCAGGAGCGCCTGGCGCTGCGCCTCCGACAGGTACGGGTCGGCCGAGATGGCGGCTTCGGTGGCGCCGGGCACGCGCCCGTCGGGCTGGTTCTCGTCGATGAGGCCCACCTGGGCGAGGAGCGTCTCGGCCGAGATGTCGAGGGCCTTGGCGATGGAGCGGATCACCCGGATGGAGGGTTCGTGCAGGCCCCGCTCGATCTGGGAGAGGTAGGGGTTGGACACCATGGCCAGCTCCGCCATCTCCCGCAGCGAGAGCTTGGCCAGCTGGCGCTGCGTCCGGACGAAGTTGCCGAACGCCTCCAGCTGCGCCTTCCAGGGGTCGGGGACGTCACTCATGGCTCTTCGCCTTGCGGCTCATCGCTGTGCGGCTGGGGGCCCAAGCCCCAGCCGCCAAGCCGTGCTGCGCACGTCTCGTCACTCATGGCTCTTCGCCTTGCGGCTCATCGCTGTGCGGCTGGGGGCCCCAGCCCCAGCCGCCAAGCCGTGCTGCGCACGTCTCGTCACTCATGGCTCTTCGCCTTGCGGCTCATCGC
>JBOGFE010000617.1:0-1742 GCA_050741935.1 Acidimicrobiia bacterium
GGCGCCGGCTGCGCAAGGCGGTGCGGGCCCTGCCCGACCCGCCCGCCGACGAGCAGCTCCACGCCGTGCGCATCCTGGCCAAGCACACCCGCTACGCCGCCGAGGCCGCCGCGCCCGTCATCGGCAAGCGGGCCAGCGCCTTCGCCCAGGCCGTGACCAGGGTGCAGACCGTCCTGGGCGACCACCAGGACGCCTGCGTCACCGAGGACTGGCTGCGGGGAGCCGTCGGGTCGGTCGTGGACGCCACCGAGGCCGTCCTCGTGGGTCAGCTCATCGCCCTGCAGCGGGTCGAGGCCCACGACCGGCGGGCGGCGTGGCCCGACGCGTGGGAGCAGGCGGCCAGGCCCGCCCTGCGCGACTGGCTGGACTGAGCGCGCTCGGAAGGGAAACGCCCGGTGTTCCGAGAGTGAACGCGAGCCAAACCGGGAACCGTAAGGGCATGCCCACCGAAGTCGACGTCGTCATGCGGATCGTGATCGCTGTTCTCCTCGGCGCCGCCATCGGCCTCGAGCGGGAGCTGACCGGCCAGATGGCCGGGCTCCGTACCCACATCACCGTGGCCCTGGGGGCGGCCCTGTTCGGCCTGGTCTCCGCCTACAGCTTCGGCGAGTTCATCCGGGAGCGGGCGGAGACCAACTACCAGGTTGACGTGACCCGCATCGCCTCCAACGTGGTGACCGGGGTGGGGTTCCTGGCCGGCGGCGTGATCATCAAGCACGGCGCCTCCGTCCGGGGGCTCACCACCGCCGCCAGCCTGTGGGTGACGGCCGCCGTCGGCCTCGCCGTCGGGCTGGGCCGGTACTTCATGGGGGTGACGGCCACGGTGGCGCTCGTCCTCACCCTGGCCGCGCTCCGCGCTCCCCGCCGGTGGCTCCAGCGCTTCGCCATGGGCCAGGAGACGGTCGTCATCCAGCTCGGCCCGGACGCCCGTCCGGAAGACGTGATCGGTGCGCTCCACGACATGGCCGGCCTCGATGTGCGCTCCCTCACCCTGCGCCGGGACAACGGTTCGGGCACCGTGGTGCGCGCCGAGGTCAGGGGGACGCAGCTCGAATCCCGCCTGGCCGCCCTGGCCGAACGCGACGGCGTCATCGACGTCGACATCGCCGGCTGACGTCGGGCAGTTCACCGACCGTTCAAGGTCGCTTGGGCGCCCGGACATGTTCACCCTCTACTTTCCTTCGATCCAGCGGGAACTCGACCGGTGGCGCCTCCAGGTGGTAGAGCGGTTACCTCCAACCGAGGGGGAAGGCTTGTGGCCTGGATCGGCGTTGACCTGGGGGGAACGAAGATCTACGCCGTCGCCCTCGACGGCGAAAAGGTCGTGGCCGAAGGCAAGCGCAAGACCCCGACCCAGGGTGGGCCGTTGGCGGTGGTGGATGCGATGGCGGCAGTCGTGTCCGATCTCGGCGGAGCCGAGGACGTGGCCGGCGTGGGCGTCGGCGCCCCGGGGGTGGTCGACCCGGTGGACGGCACCGTGCGCTCCGCCCCCAATCTCCCCGGATGGATGGAGCCCTTCGGGATGAGCGCGGCGCTGTCCGAGAGCCTCGGCGGGCTGCCCGTCGAGGTCGACAACGACGTCAACGTCGGCACCCTGGCCGAGCACCGGATGGGCGCCGGGCGGGGGGCCGAGAACCTGCTCGGGGTCTTCGTGGGCACCGGGGTGGGAGCCGGCCTCATCCTCGGGGGCGAGCTCCGGCGCGGTCCGTCGGGCGCCGCCGGCGAGATCGGCCACACCATCG
>JBOGFE010000618.1:0-2251 GCA_050741935.1 Acidimicrobiia bacterium
GCTCCTGACCGGGTGCGCCCTGCACTCCGACATCCCCCCCGACGCCGCCGGCAGCGGCCTGATGGGATGGCTGCTGACCTGCCTCGGCCAGGAGCACGGCTATCCCGCGCCCGAGGGTGGGGCGGCCCGGCTCACCGACGCCCTCGTCCGGCGGCTGGAGGCCCGGGGCGGTCGCCTCCGGTGCTCGACGGAGGTCGAGCGCATCCTCCTGGCGGGCCGGACGGCCACCGGCGTGCGGACGGCCGGCGGGGAGGAGATCGGCGCCCGGAAGGCGGTCCTGGCCGACGTGGGCGCCCCCGCGCTCTACCTCCGCCTCATCGGGGCGGAGCATCTCGCCCCTCGCCTCCTGCGGGCCCTCGACCGGTTCCGCTACGACCCGGCCACCGTCAAGGTCGACTGGGCGCTGGACGGGCCGATCCCCTGGGCGGCCAAGGAGGCCCGGCGGGCGGGCACGGTCCACACCGGCGACGGCCTGGACCACCTCGCCCGGGCCGCCGGCGACCTGGCCGGGGGCCGGATCCCGGCCCGGCCCCCGCTCATCATCGGCCAGATGACCACCACCGACCCGACCCGGTCACCACCGGGCACGGAGACAGCCTGGGCCTACACCCACGTCCCCCAGCAGGTGCGCTCCGACGGCGGCGGAACCCTGACCGGCCGGTGGGACCCGTCCGAGACCGAGGAGTTCGTGGCCCGGATGGAAGCCGAGATCGAAGGGCTGGCGCCCGGTTTCGCCGGCCTCGTCCGGGGCCGCCACGTGTTCACCCCGCCGGCGTTCGAGGCGGCCGACGCCAACCTGGTGGGGGGCGCCATCAACGGGGGCACGGCCCGGCTCCGCCAGCAGCTGGTGCTCCGTCCCGTTCCCGGCCTGGGGCGGGCGGAGACGCCCTTCGCCCGGCTCTTCCTCGCCTCCGCCTCGGCCCACCCCGGTGGGGGGGTCCACGGCGCCTGCGGGGCCAACGCCGCCTGGGCCGCCCTGGCCGCCGCCCCCCGCCTGCGGGCTGGTCTGGCCCGGCGCCTGTCGGGCGGCTGAGGCGGCGACGCCGCACCAGGCAGGCTCCCTCCGGTTCTCCGGGTTCGACGACCGGGCGTGGTGAGATGTGACGGCCGGCGGGCTTGTACCATCGGCCGCCGTGATAACGGGTGACCTGAAGCGGCTGGGGTTTCTTGTGGGCTTGATCGCCCTCTTCTTCGGCGGGATCCTCCTGATCGATCCGATGGCGGTCGACGAGCGGGTCAACTGCGGCTCGGCCTTGATCCGCAAGAAGCTCGACCCCTACGAGCAGATCCGCTACTCCCGCCGGTGCGACGCCAAACTCGACCGCCGCCGCTGGCCCGGGATCGGGATATTCACCGTCGGCTTCGTCCTCGTCGTCACCATCCGCCCCGGCATCATGCTCTCCCGCGACTAGCCGCCGTGTCCGCCGGATCGGCGCCCCTCGAGATCCTCGACCACGGGGGGCTGATCGCCTTCTCCTTCGACGACCCGCTCAAGTACCACGGGCGGGGGGCCGTCGGCGGTGTGGCCCACGGCTTCAAGGTCATGGAGCGGGCCCTGCCCCTCCTGGCCGGCGGCGAGGCCCCGGAGCGGACCGACGTCAGCATCGAGTCGGCCTTCGGGGGGGCGGGCGCCCGCGACGCCTTCGAGATGGTGACCCGGGCGGTGACCGGCGGTCGCTATGTCTACGACCCCGACCTCGCCCCGGACGCTCCAGCCAGCCCCATCGGGTGCTACTTCTTCCGCTTCCGCCACCACAACGGGACGGCGGTCGAGCTCGTCCTGCGGCCCGGGCTCATCCTCGACGAGTTCCTCGACCTCGCCACCCGGGGCCCGGCCACGCCGGCCGAAGAGGAGCGCCTGGCCTGGCTCAAGCAGGACATGGCCGACCGGCTGATGGGCCTGCCCGCGGCCGAGGTCTACGACGCCCTGTAACGGCGGGCGGCGCCGGAATGACCGCAGCGCATGAGGATGCGGTTCCGCTGGTACGAGATCGCCCCCGAGGCCGTGGTCGGTCTCGGGCTCCTGGTGTTCCTGGTCGACGAACCCGACGCCGCCACCAGCGCCTTCAAGAGCCCGCTGGCCGTGGCCCTGATGGCGGCGGCCACGATGGGCTGGGTGGCGGCCCGGGTCGTCCTCGCCCACTTCCTGCGCCGCCCCGGCCTCCGGGCCGCCCTGCTGGTGCCGGCGGCGGTCGCCGTCCTGGCCGTGGTCGTGCTCCCGGCCTACGACGACGACCGCGTGGTCGAGGCG
>JBOGFE010000619.1:0-2602 GCA_050741935.1 Acidimicrobiia bacterium
GCTCTCGGTCGACGTCATCCGCCGCAACGGTCTGGGCAGCATGGGCGGGCGGGTCCTCGAACTCCAGGTGCGTGGTACCGGCGGGCGGGCCACCCTGACCGGCGCCGAACTGCGCCTGCTGTACTCGTACTCGTCGGTCGAACGGCCGGCGGGGATCCGCTCCGACTGGTTCCGGGTCACCAACAACCCGAGCGGCGGCCTCTCCGGCTACTGGGTGGCGGCGCCCGACGGCGGCATCTTCACCTTCGGCGACGCCGGCTTCTTCGGCTCGACGGGCAACGTCAAGCTCAACCGGCCCGTGGTGGCGATGGCGCCCACGACCACGGGCGAGGGCTATTGGCTGGTGGCCTCGGACGGCGGCGTGTTCACCTTCGGCGACGCCGGCTTCTTCGGGTCCACCGGCGACGTCAAACTGGCCCAGCCGGTCATCGGCGTGGCGCCGACACCGGCCGGCGCCGGCTACTGGATGGTGGCCCGCGACGGCGGCATCTTCACCTTCGGCGACGCCGGCTTCTTCGGCTCCCTGCCCGCCCTCAAGGTCCCGGGCCCGGCGGCGGCCATGCGGGCCACCCGCACCGGCGGTGGCTACATGATCGTCACCGCCAACGGGACGGTGGCCAGCTTCGGCGACGCCCCCGTCCTGGGTGGGATCCCCGACCTCGTCCCCGGCTACGCCGGGGGCGTCGTCGCCTTCGACGTCAAGCCCACGCCGCCCGGGGCCTAGTCGGCTACGCGGCCTGGTGGGGCGGATGGCCCTGCTGGACGTGCTGGAGCAGCAGCTCACCCAGGCGGTCGATCTTCCCGCCGAGCTCGGTTCGGAGCGACGAGATCTCGCTGCTCATCTCGGTCCGGACGGACCTGATCTCGGTGCGGAGATCTCTCATCTCGGAGCGAAGCATCAGGTACACCGCCAGCACGGTGCCGAGCGAACCCAGGAACGTCTCCATACCGCCTCCCAGCTTAACCGCCGGCCCGGCGCCATTGCCGCGGCCGTCCGGAAACATACCGAGGGGGTGTGACATCGCCATTCGCCCGCTTCTCCCGTTTGTGTTCCCCTCGCCCCAGAAGGAGGAACCGGGCCCCCTCGCGCCGTAACTCCTAGCTGAGCAGTTCGCCCCCGGCGACCGCTTGGCCGTGGCTCGTCCGTTTCGCCCCGGCCGGCGGACCCCCCAACGGGTGCCAAAGGGTACGAGCCGCTCGCCGCTCGAGGGCCAAAGGGAGAGGGGCTGCATGACAATTCGAGCTGGGGGAGGAGGGGTGCGCCCCCGCCTGGTGGCGGCCATGGCCGTCGCCGGCCTGCTGCTGGCGGGGATTCCCGCCGCGCTGGCCGACGGGGGGCCGTCCCGACCGGAGGCCGTCAGCCGCCTGCTGGTGCGCCTCGGGAGCCCCGCCGATGCCGCCGGGGAGCAGCGCCTGGCCGAGGCCGTGGGTGCCCGTCACGCCGGCCGGAGCCGGCCGGGCGTGTTCTCCGTCGAGGTCGGCGAGAGTCAGGCGGCCGAGGTGCTGAGCCGGCTCCGGGCCCGTCCCGAGGTCGAGCTGGCCGAAGCCGACCTGGGCTTCTCCGCCGCCGCTGTCCGCCGGGCCGCGGTGACCCCCAACGAGGAGTGCTACTCGGGCTGCACCCTGACCTTCGACGACGGCGGCTCCACGGTGCGCCTCAGCCAGTCGGAGATGTTCCAGATCGGCGCGCCCGACGCCTGGAGCGTCACCACCGGCAACCCCGAGGTGCTCGTGGCCGTGATCGACACCGACGTCGACGTCACCCAGCCCGACCTGGTGGGCAAGGTGATCCAGGGCGAGAACTTCTCCGGTGACAGCGAGCCCGACCAGTCCGGACACGGCACCGCGGTGGCCGGCATCATCGCCGCCCAGCCCGACAACGGCATCGGCATCGCCGGGTTGGGTTGGGCCACCCGGGTCCTGTCGGTCCGGGTGCTCGACTCCGACGGCAAGGGCTTCGCCAGTGAGATCGCGGCGGGCATCCGCTCGGCCGTCGACTACAACCGGACACCCGAGGGGCTCCCCCTCCCCGGCGGCCAGGTCCGGGTCGTCAACCTGTCCCTCCAGCAGGACGTGGAGAGCGCCGACCAGGTCTCCTCCGAGCTGTCCGACGCCATCGAGTACGCCCAGGACCAGGGCGTGCTGGTGGTGGCGGCGGCCGGGAACCAGAGCCGGGGGACAGCGGGCTACCCGGCCAACTTCCCCGGCGTGATGTCGGTGGCGGCGGTCGATCACTCCGACCAGCTCGCCTCCTTCTCCAACTACGGCGACTGGGTCGACGTGGCCGCCCCCGGGGTGAACGTGCTCAGCGTGGCCCCGGGCTGCGACTGCTGGTCGACGCCCTCGGGCACCTCCTTCGCCGCCCCCTTCGTGTCCGCCGCCGCCGCCCTGGTCATGGCGGCCGAACCGGACCTGACCGCGACCCAGGTGACGGCCCGGCTCAAGCAGACGGCGGCGCAGGTGGCGGGCACCGGGACCGACTTCGACGCCGGCCGCCTCGACGTGGCCAAGGCCGTCGGCTACCAGGCCGCCGCCCCGCCGTCGCCCACCCCCGCTCCCGCACCCACCCCGACGCCCTCGCCCACCCCCAACCCCGGTGGGG
>JBOGFE010000620.1:0-5424 GCA_050741935.1 Acidimicrobiia bacterium
GTCGTGGTGGTGGCCGCGGCGGCGGTGGCGGCCACGGGCTCCTCGGTCACCTCGACCACCGTCTCCGCGGGGACGGCCTCCTCGGCGGCAGCTTCGGCGGCGGCCTCCTCGGCCAGGATCGCCTCGGCCTCCTCGACGGCGGCCTCCTCGGCCACGAGGTCGACATCGGCTTCGGCCACCGGTTCCTCGGGCGCGTCGGCCTCCACCTTCTGGCCCACGAACTCCAGGAACTCGCCGCAGTCTCCGCAGAAGGCGTCGGAGTCCTCGTTGCTGAAGCCGCACCCGGTGCACACGATCATGGCTTCGACACCTCCACCTGATGAGGGACGTGGGCCGGCTTCGACTCGGCCACCAGGGCCTCGAGCCTGCGCACGTCGACCGAATCGGGGTCAGGGACCCGGACCCGCACCACCAGCCGGGGATCGCCCGTCCCGGGCATGGTGCCGCCGGGAGTCGACGACGAGGCTACTCCGCCACTGTCTTCTATTTCCGGTGTGGCCCCCGTGTACAGGGCGATCTGGGTGGCCAGGGCGGCCACCGTGCCCCGGCGCCGGTACAGGTCGGCGGCCCGGGCCACCAGCTCCCGCTGGCGCGCCTCGGGCCAGTTCTCGTCCAGGTCGACACCGACCCATCCCGCCAGCCAGCACAGGAAGTCGGCCGGCGCCAGGTCGGGGTCGAGGTAGGCGGGGAGGTTGTCGAGGGAGACGAACACCGGGGCGAGCACGTCGTCGAGGGCCGAGGTGAGCCGCTGGGCGAAGCCGTCCTCCTGGAACAGGGCGGGCAGCTCCTCACCCAGGGGATGCGGGCTCTCCAGCTCGAGGGCGAGGCCGCGCACCGCTCAGCCCTCGACCCGGACGGCGTGCTGGTAGGAGAACACCAGGGTGTCGGGGTTGAGCTCCAGGCGCTGGACGGCGTCGCCCCGCTGGCCGCTGGCCACGTCGGCGCCGAACAGGCGGGCGTCCTCCACGAACTCGGTCCCGTCCAGGCGCTGCAGGACGGAGTACACCTCTCCCACGTGGAGGGGCCGGCCGAAGGGCCAGCCGGTCCCGTCGGGCCCGCCGGAGATGGGATGCAGGTAGGCGTAGAGGGCCCGGCGGGCCTCCTCCTGGAGGCGGGCGGCGCTGGTCCGGGGCCGGGCCCGGACCTTGGCCACCACCGTGACCCCCTGGTACAGCGGCGGCTCGACGAGCACCCGGGCGCCGATCATGCGCCGCTCGTCGAGGTAGGCCACCAGCCGGGAGAGGGTGTCCTCGGAGGGGACGAGCTGCTCGAAGGCCAGCGCGCCCGTCTCGTCGTCGGCGGCGGCGGGGACCAGCAGCACCCGCACCGCCCCGGGGTCGGCGCCCTCGCCGGCGGCCAGGGCCTTGACCCGGGCGATCTCGGGGGCGGCCTGGCGCACCAGGTGCTCATAGTCCTCGGCCGTCACGGCCCGGTCCCGGGTGCGCAGCAGCAGGGGGCCCCGCACCTTGGCGTTGGCCACTTCCTCGCCATCCACCCCGCCCCCCGCCGGCCGGCGGTTCTCCACCCGGGACACGTACGGGATCGAGCTCTTGAGCACGCTGATGGCGCCCCGGGCCACGTTGCCGGCGGTGCCGCCACCGGTGCGGTACTCCGGCACCCGCAGGCGACAACCCTTGGCCGGGACGGCGCCGTGGCGGCCCACCGACCCGTCCGGCTCCCGCACCGCGGGGCCGAAGATGACGACGCCGTCGGCTTCGTCGAGCACGAAGTGGCGGTCGGTGGGGCTGGAGCGGGCGAAGCCGTCGACCCGCTCCCACGTCTCCCACCCCTCGGCCGAGGACGTCTCCACCACCACCGCTTCGGGGGACGGGACCACTGGCCGGCGCTTGAGGGCGAAGGTCTGCCCCGGCGTGCCCTCGGACACCCCGAGGTGCTCGCCGGCGACGATCTCGGCGTTCACGGCCGTGGTGGTGCCGCCGATGGTGGTGGCCTTGAGCGAGCGGATGACGGGCGAGGCCGAGTAGTTCGGCTGCCCCTCCTCCGTCTCGGTCACCCTGGCCCGGACCCATCCCGCCCGCTGCTTGTTGATGACCGAGGCGGCGTGGCTCCTCGGCAGGTGGAGGACCACGTCGCCGTCCATGTTGAGGCCGCCCGTCTCGTCCCGTTCCAGGTTGGCCGGCACCCAGCCCTCGCCGTCGAAGGCCTCCCAGGTGATCGGGGGGTTCTTCGGGTCCACACCCACGCCTTCGATGTCGCAGTCCACCCGCAGCAGGACCGCCCCACCGGGCACGGGCTCGGACAGGCCCACGTACAGGGCATCGTCGGGCTGGGGCACCTGGTTGAAGCAGGCGAAGGGCCGTTCGGCTCCCACCGCCTCGTCGTGGGCGATGACCTCGTCGGGGTTGACGGACGCCCCCAGGTGGGCCAACGAGCAGGGCACGATGGCCAGGTCCTCGTCGACGGTGAAGGCGATGGCCTCCTCGGTCTCGGTGCGCAACGTCGCCACGGTGGTGCCCGCAGGCACGGTGACGGCGTCGGGCTGGGGCGCGGAGAGCCAGAAGGTGACGTCGGCCCGGGCCGCCGTGGGCGGGAACAGGCGCACGCCGATGAGGTCCAGGAACTTGAGGTAGTTGCGGTCCGGGACCCGGTTCAGGCGGTAGAGGAGCTGGTCGACCATGAAGGCGAACGTCTCGATGAGGGTGACCCCGGGGTCGGAGACGTTGTGGTCGGTCCACCCCGGGCAGCGCTGGGCGACGAGGCGCTTGGCGTCGTCGACCAGGTCCTGGAACCGGCGGTCGTCGAGGTTCGGGGCTGCGAGCGGCATGGCGCCTATCCCTCCGCCTGGATCAGATAGAACGGGAACACCAGGTTGCGGGGGTCGTTGGAGCCCCGCCGGGTGTAGCGGACGTCGATGAAGAGGGTGGAGGGCTCGTCGACGTCGAAGGTCGTCTCCACCTCGGCCACCTCGACCCGGGGCTCCCAGCGCTCGAGCGAGGTCCGCACCTCGTAGGAGATCCGCCCGGCGGTGGTGGCGTCGGCGGGGGCGAAGACGAACTCGTGGATGGCGCAGCCGAACTCGGGGCGCATGGGCCGCTCGCCGGGAGCGGTGCCGAGCACCAGGCGGATGGCCTCCTCCAGCTCCCGGTCGCCCGAGCTGAGAGCGATGCCGCCGGTGGCGTCGGTGCGCAGCGGGAAGGCCCAGCCCGCTCCGATGAACTCTTCCGCCATGTTCTCAGCCTCCGATGAGCACGTCGGGTGCCCCCACGGTGACGGGAGCGCCGCAGCCGGCCGTGTCGCCCACCCGCAGCGCCTGGCGGCCGCCGATGAGGACGCTCTGGCAGCCGATGGGGAACGGCCCCGGCGGGTGCATGGCCGAGCAGGTGTGGGTGTCGCCCACCACGGCCGCGGGCTTGCCGCCGATGAGCACGCTCAGGACTCCCGGGCCGGTGATGACCCCCGGGTGTCCCGTCTGGTCCCCCACTCTCGCCGCCGGCGGCATTCCCTGGTGCCCCCTCTTCCGTCAGTTGATCTTGACCAGCGGGGCGGACACGGTGACCGTGTTGCCGCCCTTGACCGTGGTGGCGTCGCCCGCCACCTCCACGTGCGCCCCCTTGAGGGACACGGTGTTCGTGCCCTGCAGGTCCAGACCGGAGCCCTTCACCTCGACGCCGCCGTTGCCCCCGTCGATGGCGGCTCCGTTCGCCCCCTTGATGAGGACCTTCTGGCCTCCCAGCTCCAGGTCGCCGTCCATGTGGATCTTGAGCGCGCCCTTGGCTTCGATGACCACGTCGCCGGAGCTGGTGACCTTGACCGTGCGGGTCGTCTGGTTGAGGGACAGGCGCAGCTGGCGGTCGCCGGAGAGGATCGCCACCCCCTCGTCGCCGTCGCCGTCGAGGAACACCAGCCCGTGGCCCTTGCGGGACAGGAAGCCGCGCCGGGCCACCCCGCCGGTGGCGGCGTCGACGAACCCGTTGCCCAGGTTGGGCTTGTCCACGCCGTTGTAGAGGCCGCCGAGCACGTAGGGGGCGGCCAGGTCGCCGCCCTCGAAGGCCACCAGCACCTCGTCGTTGACCTCGGGGAGGGTGACCGTGCCCCGGTCCTTGCCCGCTCCGGGCTGGAGGGTGCGGACCCAGTCGCTCTCGTAGGAGTCCGACATCCACGGGAAGCGCAGCTTCACCCGGCACAGGCCGTCGGGGTCGCGGACGTCGGTGACCAGGGCGCTGGCCACCCCCGGGCGGCCGTGGCCGTTGCCGCCGTTGACGTGGGACCCGCTGGAGACGAGGCCGAGGAGCGAGCGCTCGTTGCGCCCGCTGGCGGTGAAGATGGTGGTGTAGCCCTCGTCGGGGTCGTAGAGGTGCCGGGTGGTGGTGAGCGTGTAGCGCCCGTCGAAGGGGTCCCCGGCCAGGCCCAGGCTGACGGGCGTGCCCGCCCGGAGCAAGGGGTTGCCCCGGGCCACCCCTTCGAGCTCGGCGAAGGCGCCGGCGATCTGGTCGGCGATGGCCTTGGCCATGGCGTCGACGTCGGCCTGGCGGGACAGCGACGGGGCGGGGGCGGTGTAGACGGCGGCGCCGAACTTCCCGGCCAGCTCGTCGGGCTTGACCGACAGCTCGGTGGCGGTGGTGACGCCCGGAGCGGCGCCGATCATGGCCTGCTTGGCCGCCGAGTCCCAGCCCCGGACCCGGACCTCGGCCACCTGCTCGGCCGAGGTGAGCGTGGAGCGGAAGCGGATGAGGCCCTTCCCCGGCACCAGCTGGAGGGGGTCGGCGGAGCGCAGGTCGCCGCTGCCCGGCGCCCCGGTGGCCTCGGCGGGCAGGCGGAAGTCGAGCTTGCCGTCGACCACCGCCACCTCGTAGCCGATCTCCCGGGCCAGGCGGCTGAGGAACTCCCAGTCCGAGGAGTTCCCTTGTGTCACCTGGGCGAAGACCGTGGTGGTGGCGTCGATCCGCCCGGTGGGGAGGCCGACCCGTTCGGCCACCGCCTTGGCCACGTCGGAGTACGTGACGTTGCGGTAAGACTCGGCCACCCGGCCCCGGAACAGGCGGTGGGCGTGGTCGAAGCCCCGCACCACGGTGAAGCTGCCCCGGGGGCTGAACTCGGCCTCGAGCGCGGTCACCTCGCCAGTGAGGAGCTTGACCGGCGCCGGCTCGGCCTCGCCGGCCACCGAGATCACCACCGGGGCTCCGACCTCGATACCGGCGTCCTTGAGCACCGTGCGCTCCGGGTCCCGGAAGGTGAGGACGAACATGTCGGGGAGGTGGAGGTTGTCGTCCACGTAGGCCGTCACCAGACGCTGGGTGACGGTGGGCGGCAGCGGCGAGCCGGCCACCTCCACCTGGAGCGGGCTCGGGTGCTGGGCGGCCACGCCCGCCTACCGGTAGCCCGCGGCAACGCCGGGCGAGGGCACCAGCAGCTCGGTGCCGGGCGGGAGGCGCATGGGGTCGTCGAGGCGGTTGGCCTCGGCCA
>JBOGFE010000621.1:0-3753 GCA_050741935.1 Acidimicrobiia bacterium
TGCCGGGGCCGCTGTTCGCCGCCGTCGAGGCCGTCTCCCCACCCCGGCCGCTCTACCTCCTCTCAGCCGCCCGGCGGCGTTTCGACCAGGCGCTGGCCGCCGAGCTGGCCGGCGGCCGCGGGTTCTAGCTCCTCTGCGGCCGCTACGAGGGGGTCGACCAGCGGGTGGCCGACCACCTCTGCGACGGCGAGCTCTCGGTGGGCGACTACGTCCTGGCCGGCGGGGAGGCCGCCGCCCTGGCCGTGATCGAGGCGGTGGCCCGGCTGGTTCCCGAGGTGATGGGCAACGAGTGCTCGGCCGGGGACGAGTCCTTCACCGGCGGGCTGCTCGAATACCCCCAGTACACCCGGCCCGCCGACTTCCGGGGCCATGAGGTTCCCGAGGTGCTGCGGTCCGGGGATCACGGGCGCGTGGCCCGCTGGCGGCGGGCCCAGGCCCTGCGCCGTACCCGGGAGCGCCGCCCGGACCTGCTCGCCGGGCGGGAAATGACCCCTGAGGAGGCCCGTCTGCTGGAGGAGCCAGACTGACTCCCGTTACACTGGGTGGTCGCCCACCCCCGCTTCGGTCAGGAGCCCCGTCATGCAACGCACCGACCTCGTCGACCGCGCCTACCTCCGCGACGACGTCCCCGGCTTCGCGCCGGGCGACACCCTCAAGGTGCACGTCCGCGTGGTGGAGGGGAACCGGGAGCGGGTCCAGATCTTCCAGGGTGTGGTGATCCGCCGCCAGGGGAGCGGGATCCGTGAGACTTTCACGGTGCGCAAGGTGAGCTTCGGGGTCGGGGTGGAGCGGACGTTCCCCGTCCATTCCCCCATCCTGGCCCGGATCGAGGTCCTCACCCGCGGCGATGTCCGCCGGGCGAAGCTCTACTTCCTCCGGGGTCGGGTGGGCAAGGCAGCCAAGATCAAGGAGAAGCGGTTCTGACCGAATCCGGCGACCAGCCCGGGACCGGCGAAGCCGGCGGTGAGTCGCGCCCGACCGGCACCCTGGTGACCTCGGGCGGGCGGCGACCCTTCTCCCACTGGCCGGCGGTCATCCCCGAGCCCGGCGCCGCCCCCGTCCCCGAGCACGAGGCGAAGCGGCGCTCGCTGCTGCGGGAGCTGCCCGTCCTGCTGCTCGTGGCCTTCCTGATCGCCTTCGGGGTGAAGTCGCTCGTGGCCCAGGCCTTCTTCATCCCCTCGGAGTCGATGGAGTCGACCCTGAAGGTGGGCGACCGCGTGCTCGTCTCCCGGCTCTCCTACCGGATGCACGACCCCCGGCGGGGCGACGTGGTGGTGTTCACCTCACCCTTCGAGAACGGCAAGGACGACCGCAGCTTCCCGGTACGGGTCATCCACGGGATCCTCGAGAGCGTGGGGTTGCGCCAGCCCTCCACCGAGGACTTCATCAAGCGGGTGGTCGGACTGCCGGGGGACACGGTCGAGGGTCGAGAGGGCAAGGTGTTCGTCAACGGCCGCGAGCTCATCGAGCCGTATCTGAGCGAGGAGACGATTCCCGGCTTCGAACCCAAGAAGGTGCCGGAGGGGAAGCTGTGGGTGATGGGCGACAACCGGAATCAGTCCCAGGACGCCCGGGTGTTCGGACCGATCGACGAGGACAAGGTGATCGGACGGGCCATTCTGCGCATCTGGCCCATCCCCCGCATCGGCTTCCTCTGAGGCTGACACACCTTTCTTCTACACTGGCCCGGGATGGGAGGCGTCGGTGAGCGCTGAAGACCTCGAGCGGTACGAGACCGAGATCGAGCTCCAGTTGTACAAGGAGTATCGGGACGTGCTGCCCATGTTCTCCTACGTCGTGGAGACCGAGCGCCGCTTCTACCTCGCCAACGACGTGAAGATGGAGGTCAAGAACGAGGCCGGGCGGGTCTACTTCGATGTCCATCTCCACGACGCCTGGGTGTGGGACATGTACCGCCCGGCGCGGTTCGTCTCCGACGTGCACGTGGTCACCTTCAAGGACGTCAACGTCGAGGAGCTGGCCGGCAAGGAAATATGAGCGGCCGGACGTGACCCGGGCGAGGCTCGAGCTGGGGGCTTCGGGGGAGGAGCTGGCCGCCCGTTGGTACACCGCCGCCGGCTACCGGGTCGTGGCCCGGAACTGGAGGTGCCGGGAGGGCGAGCTGGACCTGGTGGCGTGCCGGGGTGGTCTGGCCGTGTTCTGCGAGGTGAAGACCCGCCGGGACGACCGCTTCGGCCTTCCCGCCGAGGCGGTGACGCCGACCAAGCAGCGGCGCCTGCGCCGTCTGGCCCTGCGCTGGCTGGCCGAGCGGCCCCCGGGCGAGCCCCGGTTCCCCGAGCTGCGCTTCGACGTGGCCTGTGTGGTGGCCCGCCCCGGCGCCCCCGCCGACCTGGAGGTCATCGAAGCCGCGTTCTAGTGGTCGGGGGGCCGGCTGGCGCGCCCCCAGCATCCGTTGTGCCAGTGCCGGCGGAGATCGGGATCGGCCCGGGGGACCACGACCTTGTGGCCGGTTCCGGGGGGGATCTCGTGGTCGCAGCCCGGGCAGCGGTAGGTCTTGAGCGCCTCGTAGGGCTGGACATGGCGGACGTCCACTTCCCCCGGCTCCGGCGCCGGCACCCCCGGCGACTTCCTCCTCGGGGCGGCGGGGGCCATGTGGTTAGGGTAACCGTCCATGGACGGAATCCTGGTGGAACGGGACGGCGGGGTCGTGTGGGTCACGCTGAACCGACCGCACAAGAAGAACGCCCTCACCGTGGGGATGGTGGACGAGCTGATCGGTGTCCTGGCCGAGGTGGAGGGCCGGGCCGAGGACCGCGCCCTCGTCCTGACCGGCGCCGGCGGGGACTTCTCCTCCGGGGCCGACCTCACCGACCAGGGGACGGTCGCCCGCCTGGCCGGGCCGGCCAGCACCGTGGCCACGATGCGGCGAATGCATGGGCTTCCCCTCGCCGTCCACCGGCTGTCGAAACCGGTGGTGGCCGCCGTGGCCGGGGTGGCGGTCGGGGCCGGATGCAACCTGGCCCTGGCCTGCGACCTGGTCCTGGCCGCCGCCGACGCCCGCTTCGGTGAGGTCTTCGTGCGTCGCGGCCTCGCGCTCGACTTCGGCGGGTCCTGGCTGCTGCCCCGGCTGGTCGGTCTCCAGCGGGCCAAGGAGCTGGCCTTTCTGGGCGAGATGGTCGATGCGGCCCGGGCCGAGGCCATCGGCCTCGTGAACCGGGTCGTCGCCCCCGACGAGCTCGAGGGCGCGGCCCGGGAGCTGGCCGCCCGGCTGGCGGCCGGCCCGCCGGTGGCGCTGGCGGCCATGAAGCAGGGAATGCACCAGGCGCTGTCACTCTCCATGGCCGAGGCCCTCGAGGTGGAGGCGATGGCCCAAACCGTCTGCGGTTCGACCGCCGATATGGCCGAGGCGATGCAGGCGTTCGTCGAGCGCCGGGAGCCGCGGTTCCAGGGGCACTGACGACGAACGCCCTCAGTCAGCCGTTTTGGTACCCCTGTTAGCTATGTCAGACTATGGGGGTATTGACACCACTGTGGGTGATTCGGGTGCCAGACTGAGCGTCATGACCGCACTTTCGGGCCGTCTTGAGAGAGATGACTAGTCACTACGCAGGAGATCCCTCCTCCTCGTCGTATTTTGACCACAGTCAGTGGTGCCCCCCTTATGACCGCGCCGGCCCCCCCGGTCGGGACGCGGGGACTGAACTTCGAAAGAGGTCTGCGCAAAATGAAACCTTCCCGGTTCCCCGGACTCAGATATGGAACGCGCCCGCTCGGGCTTGTTCTCGCGCTCGC
>JBOGFE010000622.1:0-11680 GCA_050741935.1 Acidimicrobiia bacterium
ATCACGGGGGACGCTCGCCAGGTAGCCGACCGGGTCGCCCGGGAACTGGACATCGACGAGGTCTTCGCCGAGGTCCTACCCGAAGACAAGGAAGAGGCCGTTGCCGACCTGCAGCGCCGCGGCCTGGCCGTGGCCATGGTCGGCGACGGCGTCAACGACGCCCCCGCGCTGGCCCGGGCCGACGTCGGCCTGGCCATCGGCGCCGGCACCGACGTGGCCATCGAGTCCGCCGGGGTCGTCCTGGCCGGCAGCGACCCCCGGGCCGTCGTCTCCGTCATCCGCCTGTCCGCCGCCAGCTACCGCAAGATGGTCCAGAACCTGGCCTGGGCCGCCGGCTACAACCTGGTCGCCATCCCCCTGGCCGGCGGGGCGCTGGCCTGGGCCGGCATCACGCTCTCCCCGGCCGTGGGCGCCGTCCTCATGAGCCTGTCCACCATCGTGGTGGCGGCCAACGCCCAGCTGCTGCGCCGGCTCGACCTGCGTCGCCCGCCGGCCTCATGACCCCGTAGCTCTCGGCCAGCTCCGCGGTGGCCTGGTGCGTTCCCGTCCCGGTGATGGTCACGTCGTGTCCTCAGACTTCGCGGTAGATGTTGATGTCGGCGGGGAGGCCGAGCGGGGCGGGGTCCCCGCGGCCCGTGGCGGCGAGCACGAAGGCCAGGGGGTCGCCGCCGATGCGCCGCCCGGAGCCGTCGCCGACGGCGAGCTCGGGCAGGCCGTCGAGGGCCAGCGTGGCCGGTGCCGCGCCCTGGCCGGTGAGCACCTCGGCGACGTGGGCGACGGCGACCACGAGACCGTCCCCCCGGGCCGACGGCCGGCCGGCGGCGTGCAGGATGTCGTCGCCGTGGAGATAGGCGTCGTACCAGAGCGCTTCCACCCCCTGACCCAGGGTGAAGTCGAAGCCGCCGGGGGAGGGCATCCCCCAGGCGGCGTCGTCGAAGGCGCCCAGCAGGGTGTCGACGCCCTTGGTCGCGACGGCCAGCTCTTCGGCCAGGTCCGACGCCGGCCGGCCCCGGCGCTCGTCCGCCTGGCGGGCGGTCGCCTCCGGGCTGCCGAGCCCCTCGAGGCGGAAGTTGGTGACGTCGGTCATCTGGCCCACCACGTGACCGGCGATGTCGGCGGCCGTCCAGCCCGTGCAGCGGCTGGGGGCGGACCATTGGCCGCCGTCCAGGGAGCGGAGCAGCGCCTCGAACGCCTCCAGCTCGGCCAGCAGGCCCCGGGTCACCTGATCTCTGGGCAGCGCCATACTGATCCCCTCCTGGTCCGCTACATTTACATGCAGGCTGCACGCATCTTGCTTCGGAGGGCCATGGCTGTCAAGGGCGAACCCGGGACCCCGGGCCGGCGCACCCAGGAGGAGCGCTCGGCCGCCACCCGCGGGGCGTTGATGACGGCGGCCCGGGAGCTCTTCGCCCGCGACGGCTACGCCGCCACCGGCCGGGAGGCGATCGTCGAACGGGCCGGCGTCACCCGGGGCGCCCTCTACCACCACTTCGCCGACAAGGAGGCCCTGTTCCGGGCCGTCTTCGAGGAGCTCGAAGCCGAGGTGATGGCGGCGGTGGTCCAGGCCGCCCAGGGGGCGGACGATCCGCTCGAGACCCTGCGCCGGGGGGCCCTCGCCTACCTCGACGCCGCCCTCGACCCCGCCCTGCAGCGGGTGAGCCTGCTCGACGCCCCCTCGGTGCTCTCGCCCGAGGTCCGCCAGGAGATCGTGGAGACCTACGCCCTCGGGCTGCTCCGGGAGGTCCTCCAGGCCGCCGTCGACAGTGGGGCCGTGGTGCGCCAGCCAGTCGAGCCCCTGGCCCACGTGCTGCTGGCCGCCCTCCACGAGGCCGCCCTCTACGTGGCCCGGGCCGCCGACCACCCCGCCGCCCGGGACGAGGTGGCCACCACCGTCGAGCGCCTCCTGGACGGGCTGCGCCCCGCCGGTCACCGCCCGCCGTAGCTCGACCCACCCCTGGAGCCGCACCCGATCTCCCGGTACCGTCGAGTGGGGGCCGCCCTGGGTCCGGTCACCGCGAGGTGGGCGGAGGAGGAATGGTGTGACGAGAGGCCGAGATGCGCTGGGGGTCTGGCTGATCGGCGCCCGAGGATCCGTGGCCACCACCACCGTCGCCGGGGCGGCGGCGGTGGGCGCCGGACTGGTCCCGGCCACCGGCCTCGTCACCGCCCTGCCCGGGTTCGACCCCGGGGTCCTGCCCGACGTGTCCCGCCTGGTCTTCGGTGGCCACGACGTGGCCTCGGTCCCGCTGCTCAAGCAGGCCGAGCACCTGGCCGGCGCCGGCGTCCTGCCCGGGGCCCTCCTGCCCGCCGTCACCGACGCCCTGGTGGCCGCCGAGGAGAACATCCGGCCCGGGGTGACGGGCGACGACGCGCCCCGGCCCGCCATCGACCGGATCCAGGCCGACCTGGCGGAGTTCGTGACCGGCCACCACCTCGGGGGGCTGGTGGTCATCAACTGCGCCACCACCGAGGCGCCCATCGTGCCCGACCCGGCCCACGACGACCTCGCCGCCCTGGACCGGGCGCTGGACGGCGGGCGCCGGGTGCTGCCGGCGTCTTCGCTCTACGCCTACGCCGCCCTCGACGCCGGCCACGGCTTCGTCGACTTCACCCCCTCGGCCGGAGCCCGCCTTCCCGCCCTCGACGCCCTGGCCCGGTTCCGGGGCGTGCCCCACGCCGGGCGGGACGGCAAGACGGGTGAGACGCTGGTCAAGGCGGCGCTGGCGGCGATGTTCGCCGACCGGAACCTGGCCGTCCGCTCGTGGTCGGGCACCAACCTGCTGGGCGGTGGCGACGGCGCCGCCCTGGCCGATCCCGGCCCGGCGGCCAGCAAGCAGCGCTCGAAGCGGGCCGCCCTCGACGGCATCCTCGGCCCGGGGATCGACCACGACGTGCACATCGGCCACGTCCCCGATCTGGGCGAGTGGAAGACGGCCTGGGACCTCGTCACCTTCGAGGGGTTCCTGGGCGCCCGGATGCGGTTGCAGTTCATCTGGGAGGGCGCCGACTCCGCCCTCGCCGCCCCCCTCGTCCTCGACCTCGCCCGGCTCATGCTGGCGGCCCGGGCGGCCGGCGCGGCCGGCGGCCTGCGCCCGCTGGCCTTCTTCTTCAAAGAGCCCGAGCCCGGCGCCCCCCACCGCCTCGACCAGCAGCTGGCGACCCTCCTCGACTGGGCCGGGAGCCTCCCGTCCTCCCCCGGATAGGCGGAATCTTGTTCTTGGCATGCCGTTTGCGCGAAAGCGCGCAATCCGCATTCCAGGTTCAGATCCTGGCGCCGGTCAGCCCCGGACGACGGCGGGTGAGTCGGCGTCGGTGAGGAAAGGTCGGGGCTCGCCGGTGCCGTCCGCCGGGGTGGCCCAGGTGCTCGGGGCCCCGAAGCCCGTGTCGACGGCGTAGAGGACGGTGGCGTCGTCGAGCCATTCGATCTGGTCGTCGATGGTCCGGTCCTCGGCCAGGGGATGGTCCTCCAGGGTGGCCACGTCGAGCACCGCCGGGCGCCACTGGATGGGCCCGAGCCCGGAGTCCATCCGCTGCTTGAAGGCGATGCGGGTGTTGTCGGGCGAGAGCGAGGGGCACTCGACCCCGTCGCGCAGGACGTCGACCCGCTCGGTGTCCATGTCGCCCCGGACCAGGTACGTGTGCCCGGCGGTGCTGAGCGTGGCGTAGAACCGGCCCGACTGGTTGGCGAAGGTCACGCCCCAGAAGTTGAAGTCGGGCGACTCGATCCGCTCACCGTCCTTGAACACCTCGAAGCCCTCGAGATCGGCCATCAGCTCGCCGGTGGCCATGTCGTAGAGGGTCGTCTGCGTCGAGAAGGTCCCCGGGGCGTAGGAGTGGCCCGTCACGAACACCGTGGCCGCCCCGTAACGGCCGTCGGGCGACACCCGGGCCCGGCTGATGAGCCCGGCCAGCGACTCCTTGTGGCGGGCTTTGAGGTCCGGCCCCAGGAACACGATGTCGTAGGGGGTGAACAGGCTGCCCTTGTCGGACAGGCACAGCCCGCGGCCGGCGGCCACGTGGATGCGCAGGCACTCGAGGTCGGTGGCGACCCGGGGCCCGTCGGGTGCACCGAGGGGCGCGAGGGAGAGGTGGCCGGCCTGGCCGGCGGCCATGCTCCGGAAGACGACGTGGGGCTGGGCCTGCACGGCGTCCACGGCCACGGGCGCCGGCTCTTCCACCACCCCCGCGGTCGAGGCCTGCGTCTCGCGCCGGTCGGCGTGCACCAGGTAGCCGGCCGACACCGCCACGCAGGTCAGGCACAGAGCGACGAAGAGGACCGTGCGACTTCGAACTCTCATGCCGGGGCTCCGTGTCGTTCGATCGAGAGGATTCGGGTGGCGGCGGGGAGCGCCAGCACCAGGCCCACCAGGAACACGACCACGGCGGCGTCGGCGCCCTGCCAGGTCCAGAAGAGGCCGAAGAGGACCGCGCCCAGGAACCGGGTGAAGGCGCTCACGGTGGTGAGGACGGCGAGGCCGCTGCTGCGCAGCTCGGCGGGCAGCACCGTGCTCGTCATGGCCATGAGGACGCCGTCGGTGGCGGCGTAGTAGGCGCCGAGCAGACCGAGGAGCACCACCACGCTGAGCCACCCCGGCCGGGCCAGTGACAGCACCCCGTAGGTGGCGGCGAGCAGGACGTAGCCGGCCAGGAACACCGGGGCCCGGCCGATCCGGTCGGCCAGCCGGCCGAGCGGGACGGCCAGCACCAGGTAGGCGAGGGCGGTCCCCACGAAGAGCAGCGGGAAGGGCCGGTTCGGCATCTGGACCCGCTCCTGGAGGACCAGGTAGAGGAAGGCGTCGCTCACCGTGACGGCGCCGAGCAGGCCGCCGGCGAGCACGAGGCGCCGGAAGCGGTCGACCCGGAGCAGGCCCAGCGCGCTCCGCCACGAGGGCCGGGAGCCTTCGCCCTGGTCCGCCGCGGGCCGGTTGCGCACGAAGCAGAACAGGATGCCGAGGCCGATCAGCGCCACGCAGAAGCTGATCACGAACACGGCGTCGTAGGCCCGGGGCACCAGGCCGAGCAGCACGAAGGCCACCACCGGTCCGAGCAGGGCGCCGGCGGTGTCGAGCGCCCGGTGCACCCCGAAGGACTCCGCCAGGCGCTCCTTGGGGCTCGACAGCGAGATCAGGGCGTCCCGGGGGGCGGTCCGCAGGCCCTTCCCCGTCCGGTCCACCAGCAGCACACCGGTGGTGAAGAACCAGGCCTGGGAGACGAGCAGGCCGAGCTTGCAAATGGCGGAGAGGGCGTAGCCGAGCCCGGCCACCTCCTTGTACCGCCCGCGGCGGTCGGCCACGATCCCGCCGGCGATCCGCAGCAACGCCGTGATCCCCTGGTAGGCACCGTCGAAAAGCCCGAACTGCAGGGGGCTCCAGCCGAGCTGGAACACCAGGTAGACGGGGAGGACGGCGTTGACCATCTCCGAGGAGACGTCGGTGAACAGGCTGGTGAGGCCGAGGGCGATGACGTTGGCCGGGACGCGCCGGGACCGCGGGCGGGAGCCGTTCCGGGGAGATTCCGGAGCGGCGGCCTCCGGACGGTCTCGCACCGAGCTGTACACGGGGTCTCCTGGGCCGGAAAAGCGGGGGGGCTGACGGGAGCGCAGGCACGACCCGCCGGCCCGCGGGTTCAGCCGGAGGGCCGGAGATTGCCTTCGCTCCCGAGGCCGCTTTCTCCTCTTTCGGCACCATCCGGCGCAGCGCTGAACGCCGGAGCGTCAGGTTTGTCCCGATTTCAGAGCTGGGCGAAGGACACGGCGAGGATCGGCCAGGCGATGGTGGATTGGCGCAGGCCGCCGTCGCCGCGAATAAGGGCTTGTTTCAGGCTGAACGAACATAAAGAATGAGGCTCTCCTTAAGGTGGAGGGCCCATGCCGACCTGTATCTACGTGTGCCACAAGTGCGACGGGAACGGTCCGCTGCTCAAAGCCCTCCGCCAGCGCACCGACGCCTCGATCGTCAAGGTCGGATGCCAGAAGGTGTGTGAGGAGCCCGTCGCCGGCCTGGTCGTGAACCACCGGATGGAGTGGTTCGGCAAACTCGACGGCGACAAGGCGGTCGACGCCGTCGTCACGCTGGTCAGAGACCGGGGTAACGGCAAGGTTCCCGCCACCCTGGAGAAGCGCCGGGACCGCAAGCGCTCCGGCCGCGGGCCGCGCTAGTCGCGGGGTTTATGTCCGGGTTCCTTCCCCCTTGCCCCAAAGGCGCCGGCACAACTTCGGAAATTCGGCGCTTAGCGGCAGGTTGAACTCGAAAAGTGACGAATCTCTCGATCTGACAGCTTCTGGCTGACCCCCACCACCCCCGGAAGAAATTCGCGGTGAGCCTCCTCCGGGGGTGCAAGGCAGCCCGTCACAATCCGGTAAGCAGCCAATCTGCCGGCTGTTCACTCGAGCGAGGGGGCGGACAACCGCCCCCTCGACTCTTTGCCGAGACCATCGGAACCGGGCCCGCTAGCGCCGCTCGGCCCGGGCCAGCCACTGGTCCACGGGGGCGTAGTCGTCGGTGAGGACCCGGCCGTCGCCGGCGAAGCGGGTGGTGTCGGGGCCCACCGCCGCTCGCTCCTGGCCCTGGCGGGCCTGGATCAGGGCCTCCAGGCGGACGCCGTCGAAGGGCCGGTCGGAGGCGGCCACCACGTAGTTGCCGCCCCGGTCGCCGGCCAGCCGGTCGGGGGGCGCGAGGACGGCCACGTGCCCGAAGACGGCGGCCAGGCTGGCCACCTCGGCCCGGGCGAAGCGCAGCGGAGGATGGTCGATGAGGTTCAACAGGTACAGGCCGCCGGGGCGCAGGACGCGGTGGACGTCGGCGATGAACTCCCGGGTGGTGAGATGCCAGGGGACGGCCAGGTCGCCGAAGGCATCGCCCACCACCAGGTCCCGGGAACCGGACGGCAGGCGCCGTAGGAGCAGGCGGGCGTCGCCCACCCGGATGCGCAGGCCGGGACCGGGAACGAGTCCGAGCCGGTCTTCGGCGAGGTCCACCAGGGCGGGGTCGATCTCGAGCACCAGGTGCCGCGAGCCCGGGTAGGTGGCGCTCAGGTAGCGGGGCATGGTGAAGCCACCCCCGCCGATGTGCAGGGCGTCGAGCGGGCGGCCGGTGTCCCGGCCCGGGACCGCGGCGGTGATCACGTCGGCGAAGGCCTTCGAGTAGCGCAGCTCCAGATGAGCCGGGTCGTCGAGGTCGACGTAGCTGTGGCGGAGGATGTCGAGCCACAGCGACCGTCCGCCGGTCCGGACGGGGTCGGGGATGACCCGGGCGCAGTGGTAGCGCGTCTCGACGTCGCACGGCCCGGCCGACACCGCCGCCAGCCCGCCTGCGCCCACCGCCCCCAGGACGGCCAGCGCCAGCATGGTGGCCGAGGGCCGGGGCCGGGCCAGACCGGCCCACAGCAGCAGGCCGGCGGCCACCAGGGCGGCGCCCACGGCGATGATCACCGTGCTGGTGGCGGCCGCGGCCACCAGCACGAACCCGGCCACGAACGTCCCGGCGATGGCGCCGGCGGTGCCCACGGCGGAGAGGCGCCCCACCACCGCCCCGGTCACGTCGAGGTCCCGGAGCTGAAGCTTCACCACCGTGGGGTGCACGGCGCTCAGCACGGCCGCGGGAGCGAAGAATCCGCTCATGGCCAGGAAGAGGGTGGCGTCGGCCTGGAGCGTGCTCGGCGTGCCCGCGGCCCGCACGACGGGCACCGAGAGCATGGCCAGGCCGCCGCCGGCCACGATCAGCGGGCCCAGCGTCCGGCGGGGGTCCACCCGGTCGGCCAGCCGGCCGCCGAGCCAGGTCCCCACGGCGATGCCGGCCAGGACGGTGCCGATGATGGCCGTGTAGGTCTCGAGGCGCACCCCCAGATACGGGGCCAGCAGCCGCCCGGCCAGGATCTCGAGCACGAGTACGGCCCCGGAGGTGAAGAACACCACGGCGCCCGCCAGCCACGTCGGCATGGCCGCCCATTATTGGCGACCGCCTCTCCCGCAACGGAGTCGCCCTCCCCTCCGGGGCGGGGGCAAACAAGGCGACCTGTATCATCGGATTGTCCACAAAAGGGACGCGCCACCAGCCGTTGGATGTTCGGGCCCGGCTTCTGACGCCTCTCCGCCGTCTTGCGTGATGTAGAGCTAAGGAGTCAATCGTGGCTGTTCGACTCGGCAGACCCGTTGCTGCAATGGTCGACGAGGCCTCGCTCGAGGACCGGGCCCTCGAGCTGCGCCAGCAAGGGAAGTCGTTCGCGGCCATCGCCAGGACCCTGGGCTACGAGCGGGGAGGCTACGAGGCGCTCCGGGCTTTCAAGCGGGCCCTTCGCCGGCGCCCGGCGGCCGAGCAGGCCACCTTGAAGGAGCAGGAGCTGGTGCGCCTCACCTCCATGGAGGAAGGGTTCCGGGCCGACACCACGCTGAGCCCCGAGGAGCGGAATCGCTGTCTGGGCGCCGTCGCCGCGTTGCGGGCGATGCTGCGGATCGGCTGACCACCGGCTGCAGGACCGGCGAGCGCGACGAATCGCGGTCGCCTCGCTGAACGAGGTCTACGACCTGACGGGACGTCGGCTCCAGCGCATCCCCGATCCCAATCGCAGCGTCAACAACGTCGACGTGCGCTCCAGCTTCCCGCTGGGCGGCAGGATCGTCGATCTCGTCGTCAGCGGCGGGACCGATCTGCAGGTGTATCGGGTCGACCCCATCACCCGTCAGCTCGTCGACGTCAATGCCCGACCGACCATGCGCGCCGTGCACGGCGCACACGGCGTCTGCCTCTATCGCAGCCGGGTGTCGGGCCGGTTCTACGTCTTCGCCGCCGATGGCGCCGGCTACGTCGAGCAGTTCGAGCTGGTCGCCGGGTGCCTGACGCAACCGCCGCGGCCCGACGGGAAGTTCACCGGCGCGTCATCCAGGGCTGCTGTAGCTTGCGTTCCTCCCACCGATCGAGGAGGACTGCGATGCCCGTGCTGATGATCGCTGAGGTTCCGAACCTGACCGAGGAGATCTACGGGGGGATGGTCGGCCAGTTGATGCCGCTCATGCAGGTATCCCCGGGCTTCATCGCCCACGCCGGCGGGCCCAGCCCGGAGGGGGGCTGGCGGGTGGTCGAGATCTGGGAGTCGGAAGCCGATGCCCAGAAGTGGTTCGACGACAACGTCAAGCCCAACCTGCCCCCCGAGATCGTCCCGGACCGCAGCTACCACCCGATGCACACCGCCTTCACCGCGTAGGCGCTCTGCCCTCAGGGTGCGCCGGGGAGCTCGAGCGAGAGCCCGGTGAGCTCCTCCGAACGCTCCCACAGTCGGCGGGCGTCCTCGGGCCGCCGGGCCTGGGGGCCCGGAGTCTCCACCCGGGGGTAGCCGGCGAGGAGCCACTGGGGTCCGTAGAACTGCCCGCCCTGGGCCTGGGGGTCGGTGGCGGCCCGCACGACGGTAAGGGCCCCGAGCGACGCCGGCTGCCCCAGGGACATGACGAACGCCCGGAGCAGCCTGTTGGTCATGCCGCTGCCCTCGAAACCGAGGTCGGTGTCCGTGCCGCCGGGGTGAGCGGCGAGGGCGATCGTCCCGGCGCCGGCTGCGCTCAGGCGCCGGTGCAGCTCGAGGGCGAAGAGGAGGTTGGCCAGCTTGCTCTGGAAGTAGGCCTTCCAGCGGTCGTAGCCCCGCTGCTCGAAGAACAGGTCGTCCGCTCGGAATCGGGCGGCGCGGTGTCCCACGCTCGACATGGTCACGATGCGGGAGCCGGGCGTCGAGAGGACGAGCGGTGCCAGCTGGGCGGTCAGGGCGAAGTGGCCCAGGTGGTTCACGCCCAGCTGCATCTCGAAGCCGTCCTCGGTCCTGGCCTCGTCGATCGCCATCAGGCCGGCGTTGTTGATGAGGAGGTCCAGGCGCGGCTCCTGGTCGCGGACGAGCTTGGCCGCCGCGGCCACCGAGGTCAGGCTGGCCAGGTCGAGGGGCACGATGTCGAGCACCACCGGACCGGGCGCCTCGGCCCGGATCTCGGCCGCGGCCGACTCTGCCTTCCCGAGGTTGCGGCAGGCCAGGATGACCCGGGCCCCGTGCCGGGCGAAGACCTTGGAGGCCGCCAGCCCGAGCCCGGAGTTCGCCCCGGTGACCAGCACGACCCTGCCGTCGAGGGGCGGGACCTGCGTTTCGTCCCAACGAGAGCTCACCGCGCCTCCCCTCGGCCGGAACCGGACACTACCGTGCCTCCTGCGCCACCACCGGTCCTGCAGGTCGCGGGGGACGACCGGAGGCCCAGGCGCGTGACGCTCCTGGGCCTCCTGTACAGCAAGGGCGGGTTGGGCTCTACAGCAGGACGAAGTGGTTGGCCATGCCCACGATCGGCTGGTTCAGCTTCACGTCACCCGTCGACCTGAAGAACTGGGCGTCGCCGAAGGAGAAGATCCCACCGTCCGAAGCCACCAGCCAGTAGCCCCAGGCCCGTCGGCGTCGCCGTCATCCCCACGATCGGCTGGTTCAGCTTCACGTCACCCGTCGACCCGAAGAACTGGGCGTCCCCGAAGGCGAAGATCCCACCGTCGCGGGCCACCAGCCAGTAGCCCTGTTGGGTCGTGGTCGGAGCCATCCCGACGACGGGCTGGTTGAGCTTCACGTCTCCCGTGGAGCCGAAGAAGGACGCTCCGCCGAAGGAGAACAGGCCGCCGTCGGTGGCCACCAGCCAGTAGCCGTCGGCCACCGGGACGGTGCCCGGCGCGACCGAGCCTCCGGGGGGCGGAACCTCACCGGTCGGGCCCACCGGTGGGCCGTCGAAGAGCCTCACGGTGGCGGCCGTCGCGATGAGCATGCCGTTGGTCGGGTTGGAGAAGGCGACCGTGAATCTCTCGGTCGGCTCGGCGGCGGCGTCGCTCAGGGTGGGAACGGCGATCGTGGCCGTCGTCGCGCCGGCCGGGATCGTGAGCGTGCCGCCCACCGCCTGGTAGTCGGAACCGCTGGAGGCGGTGCCATCGACGGTGGTGTAGTCGACGGTGACCGGGAAGGTGCTGGGGGCGCTGAGCGTGACGGACACCTGCGCCGTCCCGCCCTCGGCCACCTCGGCGCCGCCGGCGGACACCGTCGGGGCGTCCCGGTCGACGATGGTCCCGATGGCCTGGTCGTCGAGGAGCTCGGCGTTCGTCGGTGACGAGAGGTCGACGGTGAAGGTCTCGTCGGCCTCGGCGGTGTTGTCGGTATTGACCACGACGGTGATCGTCTGGCTCGTCTGGCCCGGGGCGAAGGTCAGCAGCGTGGCCGGCCACGACGTGTAGTCGGACCCGCTCGTGGCCGTGCCGTTGGTGGTCTTGTAGCTCACCGTCACCGTGGCCGTCGGCGCGTCCGAGAGGGTGACCGTGAACACCGCCGGCGCCGGGGCCGTCCCTGCGGCCGGTTCCTGGATGCGGACGTCCTCGACGGCGATGGCGATGGCGTCGTCGTCGAAGATCGTCCCCAGGGCGGTCATGGGCGAGCCGGCGTCGAGGTTCGTCAGGTCGGCGTTCGAGAGCTTCAGCGTGAGGGTCTCGCTGGGCTCGGGTGTGGTGTCCCCGATCACCTGCACCGGGATGGTCTTGTTGACCTCGCCGGGGTCGAAGGACACCGTCCCGGTGGCCGACTCGTAGTCGTTGCCGGCGGTGGCCGTACCGGGTGTACCGGTGTCATAGGTGGTGGAGGTCGCCCGGCCGCTGGGCGCCGAGAGCGTCGCCGTGAAGGAGAGCGTGGT
>JBOGFE010000623.1:0-5103 GCA_050741935.1 Acidimicrobiia bacterium
GTTCTGCACCGCCGGCGGGGGCTCGATCGACCCTGACACCCGGGCGTCGGTCGGGTCGTGGCGGGCGGGGCGCCTGGCGGCCGGGGCGGGGTTGGGCGCCGTCGAGGCCCTGCGGCGGGGCGAAGGCACCGCCGCCTTCTGTGCCGTCCGTCCTCCCGGGCACCATGCCCTGGCCAGCCGGCCCATGGGGTTCTGCCTGGTCAACAACGTGGCCGTCACCGCCGCCGCCCTGGTGGCGGCGGGCGACCGGGTCCTGATCGTCGACTGGGACGCCCACCACGGCAACGGCACCGAGGCGATCTTCTGGGACGAGCCGCGGGTGCTCTACGTCTCCACCCACCAGTACGGCAACTTCTATCCCGGGACCGGGGCGCTCACCGACACCGGGGGCGACGCCGCTCCGGGCGCCACCCTGAACCTGCCGTTCCCGGCGGGAACGACCGGCGACGTCTACCTGGCCGCCTTCGACGAGGTGGTGGCCCCGGCGGTGGAGCGGTTCGCCCCCGATTGGGTGCTCGTCTCCGCCGGCTACGACGCCCACCGGTCGGACCCCCTGACCAACCTGGGCCTGTCGGCGGGCGACTTCGCCGACATCGCCCGGCGGGTGGCCGCCTACGCCCCCACCCCGGGCCGCCTGATCCTCTTCCTGGAGGGCGGCTACGACCTCCGGGCCCTCACCACCTCGGTCGGGGCCAGCCTGGCCGGAGTGCTCGATCAGCCCTTCCGGCCCGAACCGGCCACCGCCGGCGGCCCGGGGTCCAAAGTGGTCGAAGCCGCCCTCCGCCAGCGGGCCGAGCCGGCCTGAAACCGGGCCCGATCCCGGGCCGGGAATGGCAGGTTCATCCCCATTTGCGGTCAAGCGCGCCCCCGGGCGGGCCGATTCAAGGGCCAGACCTGTTCTTTTCTTCATGCCCGAGGAGACGATGTCGTGCTCGACCTGAACGAGCTGCTCCGCCACGCGGCCGAGCGGCGCGCCTCCGATGTTCACCTGAGCGCCGGCTGCCGTCCCTGGGTCCGTCTCGACGGCGAGGTGGCCAACACGCCCTTCGACGTCATCGAGGCGTCCGATACCGAGCACATCGTCCGTTCGATCCTGCCCGCCGAGCGGACCGACCAGCTGGCCCGCGCCGGCGAGGTCGACTTCGGTTTCACCGCCCCCGGCGGGGGTCGCGTCCGCGTCCGGGTCTTCCGTCAGCAGGGCACGCTGGGGTTGGTCCTGCGGCTGGTCCCGGCGGAGATCCCCGGTTTCGACGCGCTCGGGCTGCCGGCCGTCGTCCGGCGGGCGGCCGACGAGCCCCGGGGCCTGATCCTCGTCACCGGACCGGCCGGATCGGGCCGGAGCACGACCGTGGCCGCCATCGTCGACCACATCAACGAGACGTCGGCCCGCCACATCGTCACTGTGGAGGACCCGATCGAGTTCGTCCACGGCCCCAAGCGCTCCTTCGTCACCCAGCGCGAGATCGGCACCGACGCCCCCGACCTGCACAGCGGGCTGCGGGGCGTCCTGCGGCTCGACCCCGACGTGGTGGTCATCGGCGAGGCGTCCGACCGCGAGTCCCTGCGGGCGGCGCTGTCGGCGGCGGCCGCCGGGCAGCTGGTCATCACCGTGTTCCCGGCGCTCAGCGCCACCGAGGCCGTCGTTCGCATCGTGGACCTGTTCCCGCCCCAGGAGCAGCGGCCGCTGCGCTCGGCGCTGGCCGGCTCGATGCGCTGGGTCATCAGCCAGCGCCTGCTGGAGCGGGTCGACGGCAAGGGCCGCATCCCGGCCGTCGAGGTGCTCGGGAGCAGCACCCGGGCGTTCGAGAAGATCGTCAACCCCGATGAGACGCACGAGCTCGAGCAGGTCATCGCCGAGGGCGAGTACTACGGCATGCAGAGCTTCGACCAGAGCCTCTTCAGCCTCCACAAGAACGGGCTGATCGGCCTGCGCGACGCCCTCGCCGCGGCCAGCCACCCCCACGACCTGCGCATCGTCCTCCAGCAGGCCGGGCTCCCGATCGGGTCGCTCGACCTGGCCGGCGCCACCTCCTGGTAAGACCCCAACCCGTTTTGGAGACGAAAACTCTCGGCTGCCGAGAGAATCCGTCTCCAGAACCGATCGGGTCGGCCGTCAGAGGGCGAGGGTGAGGACCGCGTCGGGGCCGTGGACGGCCGGCGCCGCCCCCCGCTCGGGGCCGTAGAGCGTGACGGCGCCCTGGCCGGCGACCCGCCATCCCCCGACCGGGTCCCGGATGAGGGCGGTCTGCTCGTCGACTCCGGCCAGGATGGCTCCCTCGGGCCGGAGCTCCATCGATCGCTCCCGCAGGTGGGCGGGGGCGGTGTCGTGGTGGGGGAACACGCTCAGGTTGGCCACCAGGCCCAGCCCCACCGTGTAGGCGCCGCCCCGGGGGTCGACCATCGGGTCGCAGAGCACCATGGCGCCGGCCGACGAGGCGGCCAGCACGGCGCCGTTCCGCCACGCCTCGAGCAGCGCCTCCCACAGGCGCGAGCCCTTGAGCACCGAGCGCAGGTGCATGGGTGAGCCGCCCCCGATGTAGACGAAGCGGGCGGCCCGGACGGCCTCGGCGTTGGCCGGGTCCTCCGCCTCGGTGCGCCCGAGCACCATGAGCCCCCGGGCCCGTCCGCCCAGGTCCTCGAAGTAGGCCACGGCGTGGTCGACGGCCCGCTGGGGATGCTCGTAGGCGGCGGCCGTGGGCAGCACCAGCACCTCCGCGCTGCCCGCCGCCTCGAGGAGGGCGGCGTCGAACTTGCGGCAGCCGTCACGCCACTCGGCCCCACCCACCAGCGCCAGCGTGCCCGTCTCCTCGGTGGTCATCAGGACCTCCGGAGCGAAAGCGGAGGAGGGACTGGGTGGCCGGGGGTGGGGTCCCCGGCCACAGAGCGATGAGCCGCAAGGCGAAGAGCAATCAGCACAGCCGGGAGCCTACCCAGAGATGGCTCTCGAGCCTCACAAGCCGCGGCCCCCGCCCGCCGGTACGAATGGGAGAGGTCCCCGGCCCCTGGGTAGCCTGAGCCCCATAACTCACAACAAAGCTCGAGGGGACGGCGGCATGACCATCAAGCGGGTCGGGATCATCGGGTCGGGCACCATGGGTTCGGGCATCGCCGAGGTGGCGGCCAAGGCCGGATTCGAGGTCATGCTCCGCAGCCGTTCCCGAGCGGGGTGCGACGGGATGCAGGCCGGCCTGGAGAAGTCCCTCGCCCGCCAGGTGGACAAGGGCCGCCTCTCCGAAGCCGACCGGGACGCGGCGCTCAGCCTGGTCACGACCACCACCGAGCTCGACGACCTGGCCGAGTGCGATCTGGTGATCGAGTCGGTGGTCGAGGACCTGGCCGTGAAGAAGGAGCTCTTCGGCCAGCTGAGCGGCATCTGCGGCGAGAACGCCATCCTGGCCACCAACACCTCGACGCTGGCGGTGACCGAGATGGCGCTCGCCACCTCCCGGCCCGGCAAGGTGTGCGGGGTCCACTTCTTCAACCCCGCCCCGGCCATGGCCCTGGTCGAGATCGTCCGCCCCGACACCGCCGATGAGGACACGATCGCCGCCGCCGTGGGCTTCGCCCAGGCGTGCGGCAAGACCCCCGTCGAGGTGAAGGACGCCGCCGGGTTCGTCGTCAACGCCCTCCTCTTCCCCTACCTCAATGTGGCGGTGCGCCTGCTCGAGCGGGAGGTCGCCACCGCCGAGGACATCGACACCGCCATGAAGGCCGGGGCCAACATGGCCATGGGGCCCCTCGCCCTGCTCGACCTGGTCGGGCTGGACGTGAGCGTGGCCATCCTCGACGCCCTCCACGCCGACAACCCCGATCCGCTGCTCGAGCCGGCCGACACCCTGCGGCGGTTGGTCTCCGAGGGCCACCTCGGCCGCAAAACGGGCCAGGGCTTCTTCGAGTACGCCAAGCGGTAACCGGCCCGGAATCGCCGACCCGCAGGTAGCGCAACCGGCCTGCAGGCAGGGAGAATGACCTTCGTGGCGCCGGACAGGGACAGGCCCTGGGTCATGCGGACGTACTCGGGGCACTCCTCCGCCCGGGCGTCCAACGCGCTGTACCGAACCAACCTGGCCAAGGGTCAGACGGGCCTGTCGGTGGCCTTCGACCTGCCCACCCAGACCGGCTACGACCCCGACCACATCCTCTCCCGGGGCGAGGTGGGGAAGGTCGGCGTGCCCGTCCCCCACATGGGCGAGATGCGGGCGCTCTTCGAGGGCCTCCCCCTCGAGGAGATGAACACGTCCATGACCATCAACGCCACTTGCATGTGGCTGCTGGGCATGTACGTGGCCCTGGCCCGGGAACAGGGCGCCGACCCGGCCAAGTTGAACGGCACGACCCAGAACGACATCGTGAAGGAGTACCTGTCCCGGGGGACCTACATCTTCCCGCCCGGGCCGTCGGCCCGCCTCACCGTCGACACCATCGCCTTCACCGTGCGCCACGTGCCCCGGTGGAACCCGATCAACGTGTGCTCGTACCACCTCCAGGAGGCGGGAGCCACGCCGGTCCAGGAGATGGCCTACGCGCTGGCCACGGCCTGCGCCGTGCTCGACGCGGTGCGGGAGTCGGGCCAGGTGGAGGCCGAGCGCTTCCCCGAGGTGGTGGGGCGCATCTCCTTCTTCGTCAACGCCGGCATCCGCTTCATCGAGGAGACCTGCAAGCTGCGGGCCATGGGGCGGATGTGGGACCGCATCGGGCGGGACCGCTACGGGGTGACGGACGAGAAGCTGCGGCGCTTCCGCTACGGGGTGCAGGTCAACTCTCTGGGGCTGACCGAGGCCCAGCCGGAGAACAACATCCAACGCATCGTGCTGGAGACGCTGGGGGTGACCCTCTCCAAGTCGGCCCGGGCCCGGTCCATCCAGCTGCCCGCCTGGAACGAGGCCCTGGGGCTGCCCCGGCCCTGGGACCAGCAGTTGTCGCTGCGCATCCAGCAGGTGCTGGCCTACGAGACCGACCTGCTGGAGTACGAGGACATCTTCGCCGGCTCCCGGGTGGTCGAGGCCCGGGTGGCCGAGATCGCCGACGGGGCCCGCGCCGAGATCGACCGGGTGCAGGCGATGGGGGGAGCCATCGCCGCCGTCGAGTCCGGGTACATGAAGT
>JBOGFE010000624.1:0-3810 GCA_050741935.1 Acidimicrobiia bacterium
GGCGACGGCTTGAGCACCACCGGGCAGCCGGCGGCCAGGGCCGGCGCCACCTTGTGGCACACGAGGTTCAAAGGGAAGTTGAACGGCGTGACCGCGGCCACGACCCCCACCGGCACCCGCTTGACCAGACCGAGGCGGCCATCGCCGGCCGGGCTGGCATCCAGGGGCACCATCTCCCCCGACAACGTCCGGGCCACCCCGGCCGAGAACCGCAGCACCTCCACCGCCCGGGCCACCTCGGCCCGGGCCGTGACGATGGGCTTCGCCGCCTCGCCCCCGATGAGACGGGCGAAGCGCTCCGACGAGTCGTCCAACCGCGCCGCGGCCCGCTCCAGGATCGCCGCCCGCCGGTGCGCCGGCAGCCGGGGCCCCCGGTGGCGGTCCAGCGCCACGGCCACCGCCTGGTCCACGTGGGCGGTGGTGAGGGCGGGCACCGAGCCGACCAGGTGCCCGTCCCAGGGGGAGCGGACCTCCAGGATGGCGTCGCCCTCCACCGGCTCGCCGTCGATGCGGGCCGGCGTGAGCTCGTAGGAGTCGACCCCCTCGAGTAATCGGGCGGGTTCGGCTACCACTTCACCATGACGTGCTTGAGCTCGGTGTAGTGCTCGATGGCGTACATCGACATGTCCTTGCCGAAGCCCGACTTCTTGAAGCCGCCGTGGGGGAACTCGGACACGAGCGGGATGTGGTCGTTGACCCACACCGTCCCGAAGCGCAGGGCGGCGGTGGCCCGCATGGCCCGGCCCACGTCGGAGGTGAACACCGAGGCGGCCAGGCCGTACTCGACGTCGTTGGCGGCGGCGATGGCGGCCTCGTCGTCGGCCACCCGCTGCACGGTGACCACCGGGCCGAACACCTCCCGCTGGACGATCTCGTCGGTCTGCTTGACGTCCACGATGACCGACGGCTCGTAGAAGAAGCCCGCCCCTTCGGCCCGGCTCCCGCCCGTCAGCGCCTGGGCGCCGCCGGCGACGGCCCGCTCGACGAAGCCGGCCACCCGCTCCCGCTGGTCGGCCGACACCAACGGCCCGAGCTCGGTGGCCTCGTCCCTGGGGCTGCCCGACACCAGCGTCTTGGTGGCGTCGGCGATGCCGGCCACGGCCGAGTCGTAGATCCGCTCCGAGGCGATGACCCGGCAGGCGGCGGTGCAGTCCTGGCCGGCGTTGAAGAACGCCCCCAGGCGGACGGCCGCCGCCACCACCTCGGGGTCGGCGTCGTCGAGGACGACGACCGGCGCCTTGCCCCCCAGCTCCAGGTGCACCCGCTTGAGGGTGTTGGCCGCGGCCCGCATGACCGCCTGGCCGGTAGGCACGGAACCGGTCAGGGACACCATGGCCACCGCCGGGTGCTCGACCAGGGCCACCCCGGCCGTCTCCCCCCGGCCGGTGACGATGTTCAGCACCCCCGGCGGCAGGATGTCGGCCGACAGCTCGGCCAGACGCAGGGCGGACATGGGGGTGAGCTCCGAGGGCTTGAGCACCACCGTGTTCCCCGCGGCCAGGGCGGGCCCGATCTTCCACGCCGCCATCATCAGGGGGTAGTTCCACGGGGCGATCTGGCCGATGACGCCGAGCGGCTCGCGGCGCAGGTACGACGTGTAGCCGGGCATGTACTCGCCCGCCGCCCGGCCCTCCAGGGCCCGGGCCCCGCCGGCGAAGAAACGGAAGTTGTCGATGGTCAGGTCCATCTCGTCGGGCAGGGCCGACAGCGGCTTGCCCACGTTGCTCGACTCGATCTCGGTGAACTCGGAGGCCGCGTCCTCGATGGCCTGGGCCAGCTTGAGCAGGGCCTCGGAGCGCTGCCGGGGAGTGGTCGAACCCCATGACTCGAAGGCGCCGGCCGCCGCCTGCACGGCCCGGTCGATGTCGGCCGCTCCCGAGGAGGCGGCCTGGAAGATGACCTCGCCGGTGGCGGGGTCGACGACGTCGTCGAGGGCGTCAGTCTCGGGGTCGACCCACTGGCCGCCGATCCAGTTGCGGGCTTGGAACTCGGGCATGGTCACTCCTCATTGGGTGGCGGCGGCCGCCCCGGCGGCCGGGCTGACGACCTCTTCCTCGGTCAGGCGCTGGGCCAGGTACACGGGGATGATCGACAGCAGGATGGCGAAGAGGCCCACGGCGTTGACGATGGGCCCCTGGTTGGGACGGGAGTAGTTCTGGAAGATCCAGATGGGCAGGGTCTTGACCCCCGCCCCGGTGGTGAACGTCGTCACGATGATCTCGTCGAAGGACAGGGCGAAGGCCAGCAGACCCCCGGCCAGCAGGGCGGTGCGCACGGCGGGGAACGTCACGTGGACGAAGGTCTGGATGGGCGTCGCCCCCAGGTCGGCGGACGCCTCCTCCAGGTTCTTCGACGTGCGCCGCAGCCGGGCCAGCAGGTTGTTGTAGACGACCACGATGCAGAAGGTGGCGTGGCCGATGGCGATGGTGGCCGTGCCGAACTCGATGCCCCCGATGAGGGGCGCCTCCCGGAAGGCCGAGTTGAGGGCCATGCCGGTGGCGATGCCGGGCAGGGCGATGGGGATGACGACCAGGAACGACACCGTGTCCCGACCGAAGAACTTGTAGCGGGCCACGGCGAAGGCGGCCAGGGACCCGAGCAGCAGGGCCACGCCGGTGGCGAAGAGGCCGACCTTGAGCGAGGTGAAGAGGGCCTCGCGGGCGCCCTGGTTGTTGAAGGCGGCTTCCACCCACCTCATCGACAGCCCGTCGATGGGCCAGCGCTGCACCCGGGCGCTGTTGAAGGCATAGAGGGCGAGGATGAACAGCGGGAAGTAGATGAAGGCCAGCGTGAGGGCGGTCCCCCCTCGCAACAGCAGCCGCAGCGGCTTGGAATGGATCACCGGGTCACAGGCTCTCGAAGGCGCCCAGGCGGCGGGCGACGAGCAGGTAGACGACCATGATCACCATGGGGACGGCGGCGAAGGCGGCGGCGAAGGGCAGGTTGCCGGCCACCCCCAGCTGGGCGTAGATGACGTTGCCGATGAACTGGGAGCTGGAGACCAGCGACGGCGCGATGTAGTCCCCCAGCGTCAGCGAGAAGGTGAAGATCGAACCGGCCACCACCGCCGGGAAGGCCAGGGGGAGGATCACCTTCCGGAACGTGGTGAAGGGCGACGCGCCCAGGTCGGAGGAGGCGTCGATGAGCGAGTCGGGGATCCGCTCCAGGCCGGCGTAGACGGGCAGGATCATGTAGGGCAGCCACAGGTAGGTCAGGGTCAGCCAGACACCGGCGAGCCCGGTGCCGCCCGTCCCCGGACTCTCCAGCCCGAGGGGCGAGAGCATCCAGTTGAGGACCCCCTCCTGGGCCAGGATCGTCCGCCAGGCGTAGACCTTGACCACGTAGCTGGCCCACAGGGGCAGGAGGACGGCCACCAGCATGTAGCGCCGGGCCCGGTTGCCGGCCAGCTTGGCCATGGTGAAGGCGATGGGGAAGGCCAGGACGGCGCAGGTGAGGGTGACCAGGACGGCCATCCCCAGGGTGCGGATGGTGATGGTCCGGTAGACCTGTTCGTTCCAGAGCCGTTCGAAGTTGGAGAACCCCAGCTCCTTGATGACGATCTGGGTCCCCAGGTCGAAGCGCCACAAGCCGTTGAAGAGCATCACGGCCAGGGAGCCGAGATAGGCGACCACCAGCCAGCCCAGGGGCGCGGACAGCAGGATGGCGAGCTGGGTCCGCCGCTTGCCCCGCAACAGCTTTCCCACCTGGGTGACTGCGGTCATGCGAGCTCCGGGAGAGATGGGACCGGCCGCCCGCCCTCCCGGTGAGGTTGGCGGGCGGCCGGTGCCGGTAGGGAGATCAGCCCTTGAC
>JBOGFE010000625.1:0-2631 GCA_050741935.1 Acidimicrobiia bacterium
CACCGGCGATGGCGGCGTTCACGGATTCCGTCCCACCCGAGGTGAACATCACCTCCCGGGGCCGGGCGCCGAAGAAGGCCGCCACCTCCGCCCGGGCCTCCTCCAGGGCGAAGCGGGCCGCCCGGCCCTCGGCGTGGACCCGCCCGGGGTCCCCGGGAAGGCCGAGCCAGGGGGCCATGGCCTCGGCCGCCGCCGGGCGCAGCGGCGTGGACGAGGCGTGGTCCAGGTAGGCCCGGGTCACCGCTCGGAACGCGTCGCTAGACGCAGGCGACGCAGTGGGCGTCGCCCGCCGGGCGACTGGAGGAGAAGCGGGGGTTGGTCTCGCCGTAGAGGCCGGCCAGCATCCCCCGGATCATGCCCCGGTCCACCGCGCAGACCACGTGGGGGAACTGCTGGGCCGCCTCGCCGAAGGGGCACTGCTCGGAGACGATCTGGAGCGACTCGCCCTTCGACTCGGCATGGGCGGCGAAGCCATGGGCGGTGAGGGCGTCGGCCACCGACACCACCGCCGTCCGCAGGAACTTGTGGCCCTCGGTGGGCTCCATGCGCGCCGCCAGGGCCCGGCCGTAGTCGTAGCCCACCTCCTCGGCCATCAGGGTGGCCTGCTCGGGCGGGAGCAGCTGGAGGGAACGGGCCAGCAGCGTGGCCAGCAGGTCGTCGCGGCGGGGCGGGAAGGTGAGCGGATGGGCCACCGTCTCGCGGGCCGCATAGCGCTTGGACGGGCGACCCGCCGACTCGCCCCGGGCCAGCTCGACCCCCAGGTAGCCGCCGGCGGCCAGCTTGTCGAGGTGGTGGCGGGCCACGTTGGGGTGCAGCTGGAAGTGCTCGGCCACCTCCGAGCAGGTCAGGCCCCGCCCGGACCGGCGCAGCTCCAGGTAGATCTCCCGACGGGTGGGATCACCGAAGGCGTTGGCCAGCGCGGTGACAGCGGCGGTGAACTCGTCACCGCTCAACTGAGGGGTCCGGGAAACTCCCGCCACGTTGTTATTCTACTAGCTCCGTAGTGGAAATCCCCCGAGGAGTTGTTTCGCCATGCCGACCGAGGCGGATGTGCTCGACTCCCTCCGCCAGGTCGAGGACCCGGAGCTCCGGCGCCCGCTGGTCGACCTGGAGCTGGTCAAGAGCGTGAGAGTGATCGGTGCGGCGGTGCATGTCACCGTCGGACTTCCCGGCCCCGACTACCCGTCCCGCACGGAGCTGCGCAACCTGGTCAGCGCCGCCGTCGGCGCCGTCCCCGGCATCGACTCGGTGTCGGTCGACCTGGTCTCGCTCTCCGAAGCGGAGCAGTCGGCGCTGTCGGCCCGGCTGCGGCCGACGGGCGACGGAGGCCAGCGGGACAACCCCTTCAACCACTCCGGCACCCGGGTGATCGCCGTCGCCTCGGGCAAGGGGGGCGTGGGGAAGTCGTCGGTGACCACCAACCTGGCCGTGGCCCTGGCCCGGGCCGGCTACGACACCGCCGCCGTCGACGCCGACGTGTGGGGCTTCTCCATGCCCCGCATGCTGGGCATCGACCGGCCCCCGCTGGTCATCGACACGACCATCGTCCCCCCCTCGGCCCACGGCGTCCGGCTCCTCTCCATGGGGTTCTTCGCCCGGGAGGACCAGGCCGTCATCTGGCGGGGGCCCATGCTCCACAAGGCGCTCGAGCAGTTCCTCACCGACGTCTACTGGGGCGAGCCCAAGTTCCTCATCATCGACATGCCCCCCGGGACGGGCGACGTGTCCCTGTCCATGTCCCAGTTCCTGCCCCGGGCCGAGGTCGTGGTGGTGACCACCCCCCAGGCGGCGGCCCAGAAGGTGGCCCAGCGGGCCGCCTACATGGCCCAGAAGGTGAACCTGACGGTGACCGGCGTCATCGAGAACATGTCGTGGTTCCGGGCCGACGACGGCAAGGCCTACGAGCTGTTCGGCGCCGGCGGCGGCCGCGAGCTGGCCGACACCCTCGGGGTGCCGCTGCTCGGGCAGGTGCCGCTCGTTCCCGCCCTGCGGGAAGGCGGCGACGACGGCCGCCCGATCGTGGTCACCGACCCGGACGGCGAGGCCGCCCAGGTCTTCACCGAGATCGCCCGCCGGCTCGCCGTCGACCTCGCCCCCAAGCGGGTGTACCGATCCGAGCTGCGGATCACCTAGTGGCGGGGGTCAGGTGATGAGCGGCATCGACGTGATCCGCCATGGCTCCGTGGGCGAGATCCGCATGAACCGGCCCCACGTCCACAACGCCATGGGGTTCGACTTCCCCGGCGACCTCGGCGCGGCCATCGCCGACCTGGAGGCCGACGACGCCATCCGGGTCCTCCTCCTCACCGGCGAGGGCCCGTCGTTCTCCTCCGGGCTCGACCTCGACGACCTGGCCGCCGGTCGGCTCGAGATTCCCTGGTTCCGGGCCAACGAGGGCCTGCTCCGCCAGCTGGAGACGATGGGCAAGCCCGTCATCGCCGGCGTGGCCGGCTGGTGCCTGGGCGGCGGCGTCCAGATCGCCATCGCCTGTGACGTCCGCATCGCCGCCGACGACGCCCGCTTCGGCCTGCCCGCGTCCAAGGAGGCGTTCCTCCCCGGCATGGGCACCTGGCGCCTCCCCCGCCTGGTGGGGATGGGCTGGGCCCGCCACCTCATCCTCTCGGGCGAGCC
>JBOGFE010000626.1:0-6553 GCA_050741935.1 Acidimicrobiia bacterium
AGGCTACGTTCAAACTGGCTACGTCGGCAATCTCCACTGAGTCATAGAGAAAGCCCAGGTGCTCTGACCTGGGCTTTTAGTGTGGAGACGATGGGATTTGAACCCACGACCCCCTGCTTGCAAAGCAGGTGCTCTAGCCAACTGAGCTACGTCCCCGTGGCCCCGATAGTAACGCCGCCACCTTCTCTCAGGTCAGTTCCCGGCTTCCGCGAGGGGTCTCGACGCTCGCCACCAGGCAGGGGCGGGGACCGGCCTGGAGTTCGAGCTCGACGCCGAGGGCGAGCAGGGCGGGCTCGACCAGCTCGGGGTGGGGGTGCTCCGCCCGGAAGCGCACCAGCCGGCAGCCTTCGGGTAGGTCCGCCGTCGGGTGCGGGGTGCCACCCCAGTCGATGAGGAAGGGCACCGTCCCGGCTCCGTCGGGGCCGGTGAGCTTCCAGTCCAGGCGCACGCCGTCGGGCCGGGTGCGGGACATGGCCGTCACCGGGCCGGGGTCGAAGCCCTGGGCGCGGGCCCGGACGGCGCGGTCCTCGATGCCCGGCGCCGGCACCGCCCACGTCACCAGCCCGGGACCGGCCAGAGCGTCGATGCCGAAGGGGCGCGGCCCGGCCGGGTCGGGTTGGGACGGGTCGGGGCCGATCACCTCCAGGTAGCACCCACCGGCCAGGTCGAGCAGAGCATTGTGGGTGCCCCGCCCGGGGTGGCGGCCGCCCGGGGTGGGCCGGACCCCCCAGTCGCGTTCCAACTCGTCGCAAGCGGCGGCCACGTCGGGCACCGCGTAGACCAGGTGGTCGATCACGCCCATCCCGATCGGTGCGAGCTCCGGGACCGCTCAGACCACCTCGACGGGCTTCACGTACTCCTCCGCGCCGAGGCCGGGCTTGAGCTGGCGGCGGCGGATGGCCCGGACACAGGCGTTCCAGCGGAGGATGGCGGAGTCGTCACCCCGGGGCCGGATGGCCTCGGCCTGGGCATACTCGTCCATCGCCTCGGTGTAGCGCAGCAGGGCCAGCACCGGCGGGGTGCCGGCGCGCAGGAGGCCGCTCGCCTCCCGTTCGGTGATCACGGCGGTGTAGTAGGTCCGCTGGTACTGGTCGGTCAGCTCCGACACGTAGTGGCGGGCCAGTTCGATCCGGGGCTGCTTCTCCGACCCGAACTGGTCGGTGATGGCGAGGATGAGGTCGACGAGGGCGTACTGGTTGCCGGGGTCGGCCTCCAGGATGTCGAGGCAGACGCTCTCCGCCTCCTCGGGGTCACCCAGGAGCCGGTAGCGCTCCGCCTTCTTCAGGGCGTCGGGGATCGAGTCGCGGGAGATCGACTTGAACACGAACGAGCTCGGCATGCTCACCTGCCTTTTTCGGCCGCCTTCGGGTTCGCCGGGGCGAGGCTAGACAGCCCTCGTTGCCCCCGCCGTATTCGAGTGAGACGATCTCGCCCCGGCGGGGTCTTCCCTGGTGTGATGATCGAGCCGCTCGAGGTCGGGTTGGTTTCCTACGAGGACTTCCTGGCCACCGACGGGCACCGGCTGCGGCGCCTGCTGGTCGCCCACTACGGCGTCGAGGTCGGCACCGAGGTCACCTCGGACACCCTGGCCTGGGCCTGGGAGCACTGGGACGAGCTGGCTCCCGTGGCCAACCGGGTCGGCTACCTGTACCGGGTGGCCCAGTCCAACAGCCGCCGCTACTGGCGCTGGCGGCGCCGGCCCGCCTTCCCCCCGGAGGCGCCGGCCAGCGCCTTCGATCCCGAACCCGGCCTGCCCGCCGCCCTCACCCGCCTGCCCGAGGCGCACCGGGTGGCCGTGCTCCTGGTCCACGCCCACGGCTGGAGCTACGCCGAGGTGGCCGAGGCCCTCGACGTGCCGGTGTCCACCATCCGCAACCACGTCCACCGCGGCATGCAGAAGCTGCGAATGATCCTGGGAGTCGACGATGAGCGCTGATCTCGAGGACCGCCTCCGCCGCTACGGCCAGGTCCTGGACCGGGCCGGGGTGGAGCCTGCGGGCACCGCCCCCGACCGGATCCCGCGCCGGCCCTCGGGCGTGCGGCTCCTCGCCGCCGGGACGGCGGCGGCGGTGGCCATCGGCGCCCTGGTGGTGGCCGGCTTCGTGGCCGGCGACGACTCCGACTACAAGGTCCGGGTGGCCGGCCCGGGCGAGCGCGGGTCGCTCGAACGCGACGCCGGCGACCCCTTCCCCCGCATCCTCATCGACGGGTGGTCCCTGTCCCGGGCCGACGAGTCCTCCGGCCCGATGGAGAACAGCCCCTCCCCCGACACCTGGCTCCAGGTCTACCGCCACCCCGAGCGGGGCTACGACGGCGCCCAGGTGGCCATCCAGACGCTGCCCGCCCACGCCTGGAGCGTGGGCAACGACTCCCGTCCGGTCACCGACACGCCGTCCGGCGAGGCCCGCTTCTACCGCAGCAACGACCTCCAGGCCACGGTGGTCTGGACCCCCGACGACGACACCACCGTGGTCGTCCGGGGCACCCGGGTGGACGACGACGAGCTGGAAGCCGTGACCCGGGGGCTGCGGGCCCGGCCCGGGGGGGGTTGGGACGCCACCGACCTGCCCGCCGGCCTCACCGCCGTCCGCGACGGCGCCACCACCCCCAACGAGCGTTATCACACCGCCGACATGACCTTCACCCGGGACAGCGACGAGCTGGAGCTGACCCTGGTGGAGGACGGCGCCGACGCCTTCGAGAACCTGGTCGACGACCGGGTCAACAGCGCCGCCGAGCTGCGCCAGAGGACGGTCCTCGGCCAGCCCGCCGCCGTCACCCGCTACGGGTCCAGCTCGCGCCACTCGGCCATGTGGTTCGCCGGTGGGGTCGTCTACGAGCTCGACGGCGACGCCGGCGGGACCGGGGCGTTCCTCGACCTGCTGGAGGACCTGCGGGTGGTGGACGAGGGCACCTGGGAGGCGGCCCAGCCCGACAGCTCCGTCACGTCCAGGGAACGGGCGGCCGAGGTCGACCGGATGCTGGCCGACATCCCCCAGCCGCCCGGCTTCGACGCCGCCGGCCTCAAGGCCGACCGGATGGTCTCGGATCGCTACCAGCTCGGTGCCCGGGTGTCGGGGGCGGTGGCCTGCGCCTGGATCGACCGCTGGGCCGAGGCCCGCCGCACCGGCGACCAGGCGACCGTGTCCGAGGCCGTCGACGCCATGGCGACATCCCGGGACTGGCAGGTATTGAACGACATGAAGGAGGAGGGCTACTACTCCGAGGTGCTGTGGGAGCACGCCGACGCCATGGCCGGTGACGGCACGATCCGGGGCGGCAAGGACCTGACCGTCGAGGAGAGCGCCCCCAACGCCCTGGGCTGCGCGAGGGGCTGAGCCCGGGGCATCATCGCCGGCTCCCGGCGTCAGGCCCCGCCGGCCAGGCCGGGCATGGGCTCGGGGGCGATCACCACCACCGACTCGCCCTCTTCGGGGGCGGTCTCGGGCCGCCGGCGGAAGAAGTCGGGGTGGCCCCTCGACCACGCCAGCATCACCGGGATGCCCACGGCCAGCAGCCCCACTCCGATGACCAGGGGCGGCCCAAGACCGAACCAGGCCTCGCCCGACTCGGAGGGGTTGACCCAGCTCCACGCCGGTCGGATCGAGGCGGCGGGGGCGTCGGACGCGTAGACCTTGACCAGGGCGACCACGGCGAAGAGGACGAGGGTGACCAGCTCGGTGCCGAGCAGGAAGACCTGGGTCCGGGCCGCCAGCTCGATCCCCCGGTGAGAGATTCGCAGTTAAGGCGCCGCTTTCGCAAGAGATCCGTTGATAGAATCGCCTTCTTGCCACGAAATTCGCACCACACGCCCATCCTCGACGAGACCGCCAAGGCGATCATCGAGCACCTCCAGGAGGACGGCCGCCGGCCCTACACGCGCATCGCGGCGGCCGTCGGGCTCTCCGAGTCGGCCGTCCGCCAGCGGGTGGCCGCCCTCATCGAGGCCGGGGTGCTCCAGATCGTGGCCGTCACCGACCCCCTCACCCTCGGCTTCCACCGGATGGCCATGATCGGCATCAAGATCGAGGGGGACGTGCGGGCCGCCGCCGACGTGCTGGCCGGATTCCCCGAGGTGGACTACGTCGTCATCACCGCGGGATCGTTCGACCTGCTCTGCGAGGTGGTGTGCGAGGACGACGACGCCCTCCTCGCCCTCGTCAACGACAAGGTGCGCCGGGTGGCCGGCGTGCAGACCACGGAGACCTTCATGTACCTCCGGCTCCACAAGCAGACCTACACCTGGGGGACCAGATGACCATGCCCGCCGACGACCTGCACGATCAGGCCCGGCGCCACCTGTGGATGCACTTCACCCGGCTGTCGTCCTACGGCGACCACGAGGTCCCGGTCATCGTCAGGGGCGAGGGCCCCTACGTCTGGGACCGGCACGGCCGGCGCTACCTCGACGGCCTCTCGGGCCTGTTCGTGGTCCAGGTCGGCCACGGCCGCAAGGAGCTGGCCGAGGCCGCCGCCCGCCAGGCCGAGCAGCTGGCCTACTTCCCCATCTGGAGCTACGCCCACCCCGGGGCCGTCGAGCTCGCCACCCGCCTGGCCGGCCTCGCCCCCGGCGACCTCAACCGGGTCTTCTTCACCACCGGTGGCTCCGAAGCGGTGGAGTCGGCCTGGAAGCTGGCCCGCCAGTGGTTCCGGGCCAACGGGCAGCCCCAGCGGACCAAGGTCGTGAGCCGGAACATCGCCTACCACGGGACGTCGATGGGGGCGCTGTCCATCACCGGCATCCCCGAGCTCAGGACGCCCTTCGAGCCGCTCGTCCCCGGCGCCATCAAGGCGGCCAACACCAACCACTACCGGTGCCGGCACTGCGGGGGCGGCGGGCCGGCGTGCAGCCTGGCCGCGGCCGACGACATCGAGGACGTCATCCTGCGGGAGGGGCCCGACACGGTGGCGGCCGTGTTCCTCGAGCCGGTCCAGAACGCCGGCGGCTGCTTCCCGCCGCCCGACGGCTACTTCGCCCGGGTCCGGGAGATCTGCGACCGCCACGGGGTGCTGCTCGTCTCCGATGAGGTGATCTGCGCCTTCGGGCGGCTGGGCCACATGTTCGGGGCCGAGCGCTACTCCTACCAGCCCGACATCATCACCTGCGCCAAGGGCCTGACGTCGGGCTACTCGCCCCTCGGGGCCATGATCTGCCGGGACTTCCTGGCCGAGCCCTTCGTCTCGGGGACGGCGTCCTTCAGCCACGGGTTCACCTTCGGCGGCCACCCGGTGAGCTGCGCCGTGGCCCTGGCCAACCTCGACATCTTCGAGCGGGAGGACCTCCTCGGCCACGTCCGGGCCCACGAGGGGGAGCTCCGGGGCCGCCTCGAGGGCCTCCTCGACCTGCCCATCGTGGGCGACGTCCGCGGCGCCGGGTACTTCTACGGCATCGAGCTGGTCAAGGACCGCGACACCAAGGAGACCTTCTCCGAGGAGGAGAGCGAGTCGCTGCTGCGGGGCTTCCTGTCCGGGGCGCTGTTCGACGCCGGGCTCATCTGCCGGGCCGACGACCGGGGTGACCCCGTCGTCCAGCTGGCCCCGCCGCTGGTGTGCGGCCCCGAGGAGTTCGACCGCATCGAAGCCATCCTCCGGGAGGTGCTGACCGAAGCCTGGAAACGGGTGGTGCGGTGAACACCGTCGCCGTCCTGGGGGCGGCGGGCACCATCGGCCCGGCCATCGTGGCCGACCTGGCCGCCTCGGCGGACGTGGACCGGGTGCTCCTGCTCGACCTCGACCTGGAGCGGGTGAGGGCGGTGGCCGGCGCCCAGGGCGGAGGCAAGGCGGAGATGGGCACGGTGGACGCCCGCGACCCGCAGGCCCTGGCCGGCGCCCTGCGGGCGGCGGAGGCGGCGGTGCTGGTGAACTCGGCCTCCTACCGGCTCAACCTGGCCGCCATGGAGGGGGCGCTGGCCGCCGGCTGCCACTACCTCGACCTCGGGAGCCTCTACCACCTGACCCGGCGCCAGCTGGAGCTGAACGAGCGCTTCGCCGCCGCCGGGCGCACGGCCATCCTCGGCATGGGGTCGAGCCCGGGCAAGACCAACCTGATGGCGGCCCTGGCCGCCGGGCGCCTCGACCGGGTGGAGGCCCTCCACGTGTCGGCCGCCGCCACCGACCCGACGCCCCCCGGTGACGGCCGCCTGGTCACCCCCTACGCCCTCGAGACGCTCCTCGACGAGCTGACCATGCCGGCCGTGGTCCTGCGGGGCGGCGACGCCAAGGAGGTGGCGGCGCTCACCGACGGGGGCGAGGTCGACTTCCCCGAGCCGGTGGGACGCCGGCGCTCGGTGTTCACCCTCCACTCCGAGCTGGCCACGTTTCCGGCCTCGTTCCCGGGGCTGACCGAGGCGTCGTTCCGCCTGTCGCTGGCGCCGGTGGTGGCCGATCGCCTCGAGCTCCTGGCCGAGTGCGGGCTGGCCGACACCGAACCGATCGAGGTGCGGGGCAGCGCCGTGGTGCCCCGGGCCGTGCTGCTCGCCTGCCTGGCCCGGCGGGGGGCGACCACCCCGCCCTCCAACCGCACCACCGCCGTCCATGTGGTGGAGGCCGAAGG
>JBOGFE010000627.1:0-10953 GCA_050741935.1 Acidimicrobiia bacterium
GGTCCTCGGGCGGGCCCGCCTCGACCGCCGCCTCGTTGGACGGGAGGATCTCGAAGAGCATCTGGGCGCGCCGGTGCTGGCCACGGTCCCCCGCGCCCGGCGCCACCGGCCCGGTGCCCTTCCCGTCACGGTGGAGCACCCCGACAGCCGGGCTTCGGACGCCTACCGGGCGCTGCGGGTCCGCCTCCTGGCGATGGCCGGGCGACGACCGATCAAGACCGTCCTGGTGGCGAGCCCGGCCGGGGACATGGGGACGGCGGCGGTGGCCGCCAACCTGGCCGCGTCGCTCAGCCAGGTGGGCATGGAGGTCGCCCTGGTCTCCGCCGGGGCCGGGGCCGAGGACTCGGCCGGCTCGCTGCCGCGCGACGAGATGCGGGAGCTGATCGCCCGGCGGGGCCGGGACAGCGACTTCGTGGTGGTCGAGGCACCCCCCGTGCTCGACACCGCCGAGTGCCTGGCCCTGGCTCCGCTGGTTGACGCCGTCGTGGTGGTGGCGGCCGCCGGGAGCAGCACCCGGGACGACATCGCCCTGGCCCGCCAGCAGCTCGACGAGGTCGGCGCCCAGGTCGTGGGGGGCGTGCTGGCCAACGCCCGCACGCTCGGACCGATCTGATCCCCCCACCGCCATCTCCCCTGTCCTGATCCCCCCCGACGGTGAAGAGCGGGGGGCGCCCACGTTCTAGGGTGAGGGCCGCCAGGGCCCGGGTGGACACGGAGGAGGACCTCATGACGGTACGGGTGGGCATCAACGGTTTCGGGCGGATCGGGCGCAGCTTCTACCGCGCCATCCTGGCCCGGGGGTCGAACGCCGGAGTCGAGCTGGTGGCCGTGAACGACCCCTTCGGCGACAGCGAGACCATGGCGTTCCTCCTCAAGCACGACTCGGTGGGTGGCGTGCTGGCCAACGAGGTGAAGGTCTCCGACGGCGGCTTCTCGGTGGACGGGGACGAGGTCCGCAAGCTGGAGTCGCGCGACCCGGCCGAGATCCCCTGGGGTGAGCACGGCGTCGACGTCGTCATCGAGTCGACCGGCATCTTCACCGCCCGGGACAAGGCTGCCGGCCACCTCGCCGGCGGGGCCAAGCGGGTGATCATCTCGGCGCCGTCGGGCGACGCCGACGCCATGATCTGCATGGGCGTCAACGACACGATCTTCGACCCGGCCCAGCACACGGTGATCTCCAACGCCAGCTGCACCACCAACTGCCTGGCGCCGATGGCCAAGGTCCTCCACGACCGGTTCGGGATCGAGCAGGGGTTCATCACCACCGTCCACGCCTACACGTCGGACCAGCAGCTCCAGGACATGGCCACCGTCGCCCGCTCGGGCAAGCCCGACCTGCGCCGGATGCGGGCCGCCGCCCTGTCGATCATCCCCAACTCCACCGGCGCCGCCCGGGCCATCGGGTCGGTCCTGCCCGAGCTCAAGGGCCGCCTCGACGGGATGGCGCTGCGCGTGCCCGTCCCCACCGGGTCGATCACCGACCTGGTGGCCACCGTGTCGGCCGACACCACCAAGGACGACGTCAACGCCGCCTTCGCCGAGGCGGCCGGCGCCGCCTCCTACCGGGGCGTGCTGCAGTACACGGAGGAGACGCTGGTCTCGGCCGACATCGTGCACAACCCGTCGTCGTGCGTCTTCTCCGCCCCGGACACCATGGTCAGCGGGAAGTTCGTGAAGATCCTCGGCTGGTACGACAACGAGTGGGGCTACTCGAACCGCCTCGTCGACCTGTCGGCGTTCATCGGCTCCAACTAGGCGCTCGTGGGGGCGCTGCCCACGCTGGAGGACCTCGCCCCCTCCGAGGGGACCCGGGTGCTCCTCCGGGCCGACTTCAACGTGCCCCTCTCGGGCACGGGGGAGATCGAGGATGACCTGCGCATCCGCGCCGCCCTCCCCACCATCGAATGGCTGCGGGAGCGGGGCGCGGCGGTGGTGGCCTGCTCCCACCTCGGCCGGCCCAAGGGTGGCTACGACCCCCGGTGCTCGCTCGCCCCGGTGGCGGCCCGGCTCTCCGAGCTCCTCGACCGCGACGTGCGCCTCGCCCCCGAGGTGGTGGGGCCGGAGGCGACGGCCATGGCCAAGGGGCTCGGCCCCGGCGACGTCATGGTGCTCGAGAACCTGCGGTTCCACCCGGGCGAGACCAAGGGCCCCGAAACCGATGTCGCGGCGGACCTGGCCGCCTCCCTGTCCGCCCTGGCCGGGGCCTACGTGAACGACGCCTTCGGGGCCGCCCACCGGGCCCACGCCTCGGTGGTGGGCCCGCCCCGGCACCTCCCGTCCGCCGCCGGGCGCCTGGTGGTGAACGAGGTCGAGGCCCTGGCCCGGCTCCTGGAGAACCCGGCACGGCCCTTCGTCGCCATCCTGGGCGGGGCCAAGGTGTCGGACAAGATCGGGGTGATCGACTCGCTGCTGGACCGCTGCGACCTCCTGCTGGTGGGCGGCGCCATGGCCTCCACCTTCCTCGCCGCCCAGGGCTTCGCCACCGGCAAGAGCCTGGTGGAGGCGGACCAGATCGACGAGGCCAGAGCCCGCCTCGACACCGGCCGGGTCGCCGTCCCGACCGACGTGGTGGTGGCCGGCGCCATGGCCGTGGACGCCGACGTCGAGACGGTGCCGGCCGACGGGGTGGGGGAGGGGTGGATGATCCTCGACATCGGCCCCGCCACCTCGTCCCGCTACGCCGCCGAGGTGACCCGGGCGGCCACCGTGTTCTGGAACGGGCCCATGGGTGTGTTCGAGATGGCTCCCTTCGCCGCCGGCACCAGGGCGGTGGCCGAAGCGGTGGCCGCGTCAGACGGCTACACGGTGGTGGGCGGGGGCGACTCGGCGGCGGCCATGGCCCGCTTCGGCCTGGCCGGGAAGATCGGGCACCTGTCCACCGGCGGCGGCGCCTCCCTCGAGTACCTGGAGGCCGGCGACCTCCCCGGCCTCGCCGCGTTGCGAGAAGGGAAGCGCTAGCCGGGCGGCTTCCGTACTGCCAGGGAGTCGGCCGTCGGGGGGCGGGCGTACGATTCGGGGTGAGGGGGGAGGTGCCGTGGCGAGCGGTACCGTGACGGTGCTCTTCACCGATCTGGTCGGATCGACCGAGCTGATGGCCTCCATGGGCGACGCTGCCTTCGACCGACTCCGAGGCGGGCACTTCGTCCATCTCCGGGAGGCACTCGCCGCCCATGACGGTGTCGAGGTGAAGAACACCGGCGACGGGGTGATGGCCACCTTCTCCTCCACCGTCCAGGCCATCGCCTGTGCCATCGCCATGCAGCAGGTCGCCGACCACCAGGCGATTTCCATGCGCGTCGGGCTGTCGGTGGGCGAGGTCTCCCTCGAGGAGGGGGACGCCTTCGGCACGCCGGTCGTCGAAGCCGCCCGCCTGGTGGCCGTCGCCCGGCCCGGTCAGATCCTGGCCACCTCGGTCCTGCGCGTGCTCTCCGGCAGCCGCGCCGCCGGCTCGTTCACCGATCTGGATCCCATCGCGCTCAAGGGTCTGCCCGCGCCGGTGCCCATCTGCGAGGTGAGCTGGGAGCCCCTGCCCCGATCGCCCGTTCCCCGGCCCGCCCTCCTGACGGGCACCAGCCGCATCTTCGTCGGACGTCACCGCGAGCTGGAGCGCCTGAGGCAGCTGTGGAAGGAGGCGGGGGAAGGCGAATGCCGGGTCGCGCTCCTCGCCGGCGAGCCGGGGATCGGCAAGACGCGGCTCGCCGCCGAGCTCGCCACCTCGGCGCACGACGAAGGCGCCGTCGTCCTGGCCGGCCGCTGCGACGAGGACCTGGGTGTGCCGTACCAGCCGTTCGTCGAGACGTTGCGCTACTACGCCGTCCATGCCCCGGAGCGACGCCTGGGACGGCACGGCGGTGAGCTGGCCCGACTCGTTCCGGAGCTGGCCGAGGCCGGCCTGGCGCCCCCCATGAGGTCGGACCCGGAAACCGAGCGCTACCGGCTCTTTGACGCGGTGGCCGCCTGGCTGGGGGACGTCTCGGCCGGAGCACCGCTGCTGTTCGTGCTCGACGACCTCCACTGGGCCGCCAAGCCGACTCTGCTCCTCCTCCGCCACGTGTTGCGTTCCACCGAGCCGTTCCGCCTGCTGGTGATCGCCACCTACCGGGACAGCGAGATCGGGCGGGGCCATCCCCTCACCGACCTGCTCGCCGACCTGCGTCGCATCGAGGGGGTGGAGCGTTTCCCCCTCACGGGCCTCGACCGCCCCGACGTGGCCGCCTTCATCGAGGCGGCCGCCGGTCACGCCCTCGCCGAGGCGGACGACGATCTGCCTCGGGCGGTGTGGGAGGAGACGGAGGGCAACCCGTTCTTCGTGGCCGAGGTGCTGCGCCATCTGACCGAGACGGGTGGCTTGGAGCACCGGGACGGCCGCTGGGTCACCACCGCCCCGGTGGAGGAACTGGGCATCCCCGAAGGGGTCCGCGACGTGGTCGGTCGCCGTCTCGCCCGGCTGTCGGACGCCGCCAACCGTGCCCTCGGGGTGGCCTCGGTGGTGGGCGTGGAGTTCGAGCCGGCGGTGGTGCGGGCCGCAGGCGACCTGGGCGAGGAAGCGCTCTTCTCGGCGCTCGAGGAGGCCGTCAGCGCCCGCCTGCTCTCGGAGGCTCCCGGGGCCCGCTACCGGTTCGCCCACGCCCTTGTCCGAGCCACCCTCTATGACGAGATGGCCACCGTCCGCCGGGTGGCCGTGCACCAGAGGGTGGCCGAAGCCATCGAGTCCCTCCACGCCGGTGCCCTCGACGATCATCTCCCCGCGCTGGCGCACCATTGGGCCAAAGCGTCGGCGCCCACCACCCAGATGGCCAGGGCGATCGACTACGCCACCCGCGCCGGTGACCGGGCCCTGGCCCAGCTGGCCCATGACGAAGCGGTGGCCTTCTACGGCCAGGCGATCGAGCTCATGGACCTGGGCGGGTCGATGGGCGGGACCGTCCAGCGGCTCGACCTCGTGCTCGCCCTGGGCGAGGCCCAACGCCGGGCCGGCGACGCCGCCTACCGCCAGACCCTGCTCGATGCGGCCGGGTTGGCGGCCGGGCTGGGCGACGCTGAACGTCTGGCTCAGGCCGCGCTGGCCAACAACCGGGGGGCATGGACGTACACGATGGGGGTCGATGCCGAGAAGGTGGCGGCGCTCGAGTCAGCCCTCGACGCCTACCCGCCCGGCGACAGCCCCGTTCGGGCGCGCCTCCTGGCCAACCTCGGCACCGAACTCGTCTTCGCCGGCCAGGGGGACCGGCACGTCGCCTTGACGCAGGAAGCGGTGGCCATGGCCCGCCGGGTCGGCGACACCGCCACCCTGGCATCAGTCCTCCTGGCCCGCGGCATCGCCATCTTCTCGGACCCGCCGCTGCTCGACGAGTTCCTGGCCAACAGCACTGAGCTGCTCGCCATGACCGAGGATCTCGGAGACCCACACCTGCGGGCCCTCGCCGAACACCTGATGTTCAGCGCCAGCTTCCACGCCGGACAGGTGGAGGAGGCGGACCGGGCACTCGAGGCGGCGGAGCGGGCGGTGGAGGAGACGGGTCAGCCGATCCTGCGGTGGTGGGCCGCCGTCGACCGGGCCGGCCGTGTCCTGGCCGGGGGCCGGATGGCGGAGGCGGAGGAACTCATTGCCGAGGTCCTCGAGATCGGTCTCGCCACCGGGCAGCCCGACGCCCGTCAGTGGCACGCCACGCTGCGCTTCGAGCTGCTCTACGACTCAGGGCGCCTCGGCGAGGAAGTCGACCGCCTGACCGAGGCCCTCCAGAACTCGGACCGACCCGTCCTCCAGGCCATGCTCGCCCTTGCCCTGAGCGAGACGGACGACAACGCCGGAGCCCGCGCCCTCCTCGAGCGTCTGGTCCCGAACCTGGTACGGCTCTCTCTGCCGGTCGGCCTCTGGTGCCGGACCGTGATCCCGGCTGCACTCGCCTGCGGCCGCCTCGGTGATCCGGCCCTGGCTCTCCCCGTCCACAACCTCCTCCTGCCCTTCGCCGACGTGATCACGGGGTGTCTGATCGGCTGGAGCGGATCGGCCCGTCACCATCTCGGGATGCTCGCCACGGTGCTCGGTCGCTTCCCCGAGGCGGAAGGCCACTTCGCCGCCGCCACCGCCATCCACGCCCGGATCGCCGCCCCGGTGTGGCTGGCCCGCACGCATGTGGAGCACGCTCGCATGCTGCTCACTCGCCGTCAGCCCGGGGACGAGGACCAGGTCCGCCGGCTCCTGGCCGAGGCCCTGGCCACCGCCCGCCGGCTCGGCCTGGCCAAGGTGGAGGCGGATGCCATCGCCCTCGCCTGAGGGGTTCAAGCCGGTCGCCGTTTTCTTGTTACGGTCCTGCCCGCACGGTCCGCGGGCTCGTCACAGGAGAATCCGGAAGGGGACGGGGGAATGGCGGATGACCAGCGCCGGCCGATCATGGCCGGGAACTGGAAGATGCACCACACCCACCTGGACGCCATCGCCGTGGTCCAGAAGCTGGGCTACCGGCTCGACCCGGCCGACTACGAGCGCACCGAGGTGGTCGTCTGTCCCGCCTTCACCGCCCTGCGCTCCGTCCAGACGGTGATCGAGGCCGACCACTTCCCGATCCTCCTCGGCGCCCAGGACGTCTTCTGGGAGGAGCAGGGGGCCTACACCGGCGAGGTCTCGCCGGTAATGCTGGTCAAGCTGGGCGTGTCCTACGTCATCGTGGGCCACTCCGAGCGGCGCCAGTCCTTCGGGGAGACCGACGAGGGGGTCAACAAGAAGGTCAAGGCCGTCCTGGCCCACGAGATGACTCCCATCATGTGCGTGGGAGAGACGCTCGAGGAGCGGGAGGCGGGGGAGACGGAGGCACTGGTGTCGCGCCAGGTGCAGGGGGGCCTCGACGGCCTCTCCCCCGAGCAGGTCGCCGGCCTGGTGATCGCCTACGAGCCGATCTGGGCCATCGGGACGGGCCGCAACGCCACCCCCGAGGACGCCAACGACACCATCGGCGTCATCCGCTCCATGGTGGCCGGCCTCGCCGGCGAGGCCGCTGGCTCGGCCGTCCGGATCCAGTACGGGGGAAGCGTCAAGCCCGGCAACATCGCCACCCTCATGGCCATGCCCGAGATCGACGGGGCCCTGGTCGGTGGCGCCTCCCTCGATGCCGACGACTTCGCCGCGATCGTCCGCTGGAGCCAGCCCCTGTAGGGTCGAAGATCCGTATCGGACATATCGGTCAAGCGCGCAATGGCGAGCCGCGCTGACCTGCGCCGATGCTACGATCCCACCCTCAGTGACGCTTGATAAGGAGCGCCTGTCGTGTTGAACATCCTGATCATCGGTCTCCACCTGATCGTCTCCGGGCTGCTCATCCTCTTCATCCTGCTTCACGCCGGCCGCGGTGGCGGCCTGTCCGACATGTTCGGCGGCGGGGCCGGGGGTGGCGCTTCTCTGGCCGGATCGACGGTGGTGGAACGCAACCTCGACCGGATCACGGTCGGGACCGCGGTGGTCTTCGCCTTCACCACGATCCTCCTGGCGCTCCGCTTGAAATAGCGCCCAGTGCGTGGCGGACGGGGCGGCCGCCTGAGCAACGTCCCATCGACAGGAGGTTCGAAGTTGAGGATTCATGGCAAGGGCAACGTTGCCCGCCTGTTCCTGACCCTGTGCTGCGTGACGCTCGTCGCCGGCGCCTGCGGCAGCGGCGGCGACGACAACGAGGGCGGCGAGGCCGCCCAGGGCGGCACCGAGAAGTCCGGCGGGCGGCTCGTCTTCGGGGCAGACCAGGATTTCCCTGGCTACAACGTCAACACCGTCAAGGACAACACCCTGGCCGGCGGCCAGATCATGAAGCAGGTGTGGTCGGGGGCTTACCGGGTCAAGCCCGACTTCTCCCTCGAGCCCGACGTGCTCGCCGGCGAGGCCACCGTCACCTCCGAGGACCCGTTCACGGTCGAGTGGAAGATCAAGCCCGAAGCCGCCTGGGATGACGGGACCCCCATCTCGAGCGACGACTTCGAGCTCTACTGGCAGATGTGCAACGGCAAGGACAAGGAGGCCAGCTGCGCCTCCACCACCGGCTTCGACCTCATCTCGAAGCTGGACAAGCCCGACGGCAAGACGGTGATGGCCACCTTCGCCCAGCCCTTCTCGGACTACAAGAGTCTCTTCGACGACATCCCGCCGTCGCACATCATCAAGCAGCGGGCCGCCGGCGGCAGCCTCGTCGTCGCCTGGAACACCTCCCTCGACACCGATCCCGGTGCCGCCTCGGGGCCGTTCAAGGTGGCCGAGCGCGTGAAGGGCGCCTCCCTCAAGCTGGTGCGCAACGACAAGTACTGGGGCACCAAGCCCAAGCTCGACGAGATCATCTTCCGGTTCCTGCCCGAGTCGACGACCCAGCCTGACGCCCTGCGCAACGGCGAGGTCAACATGATCTACCCCCAGCCTCAGCTGGACCAGGTGGAGACGGTCAAGGGCTTCCCCGAGGTGCACTCGGAGATCAACTTCGGGCCCACCTTCGAGCACCTGACGCTCAACACCAAGAACGAGTTCCTGGCCGACAAGGCGGTCCGCCAGGCGATCGCCTACGGCGTCGACCGGGCCGCCATCGTCACCCGGCTCATGAAGCCGTTCTCGGACAAGGCGTCCCAACTCGACAACCGCCTGCTGGTGTCGACCCAGAAGGGCTACGAGGCCCACGGCCAGGAGTACGCCGAGCTCAACGTGGCCAAGGCCATCAGCGCCCTGGAGGGAGCCGGGTTCAAGAAGGGCGCCACCGGCATCATGGAGAAGGGCGGCAAGAAGCTGTCGCTGCGCCTGTCCACCACCGCCGGCAACAAGCTGCGGGAGCAGCAGGGCGTCCTCATCCAGGCCCAGCTGAAGGACGTCGGCATCGACATCCGCATCGACAACTCGCCGGCCGAGACCCTCTTCGGCGAGCGCCTGCCGGGCGGCAACTTCGACATCGCCAACTTCGCCTGGGTCGGGACCCCGTTCCCGGCTGCCGGTGGCTACCAGATCTACCAGTCGGCCAGCGGGTCGAACTTCGGGAAGTACAACAACAAGACCGTCGACCAGAAGCTGCTCGCCGCCCTGGCCGAGACCGACGAGGTGAGCCGCCTCGGCCTCCTCAACGAGATCGACAAGATGATGTGGGAGGACCTCCCCAACATCCCGCTGTACCAGAAACCGACCTTCCTGGCCTACAACACCAAGTACGCCAACATCTCGGACAACACCACCGAGGAGAGCCCGTTCTGGAACTCGGAGGCATGGGCCGAGAAGGCCTAAGTACGTAACGGGACGGAGATGGCTGGTTTCATCCTGCGCCGCCTGGCCATCTCCGTCCCTCTCATCGCGCTGGCCAGCTTCCTCGTCTTCCTGCTCGTCGCCGTGTCGGGTGACCCGCTGGGGGAGCTGCGGTCCAACCCGTCGATCACCGAGGCCCAGATCGAGTCCCGCCGCCACGAGCTCGGCCTCGACCGGCCCCTCATGACCCGCTACGTCGACTGGGCCACCAGCGCGCTGACGGGCGACTTCGGACGGTCCTCGGAGGACAACGAGCCGGTGGTGGACAAGCTGGGGCGGGCGATCTGGGTCACGCTCCGGCTGCTGGGCGGCGCCCTCACCATCGCCATCTTCTTCGGCGTCGCCATCGGCGTGGCCGCCGCCATGCGCCAGTACTCGAGGTTCGACTACCTCTCCACGTTCCTGGCCTTCATCTTCTTCTCCATGCCCGTCTTCTGGCTGGCCGCGGTCCTGAAGGACGTGGCCATCCGGATCAACCAGGACGTACTCGGCTTCAAGCTGTTCTTCACCGTCGGCGAGCAGACCGACTACATGACAGGTGGGTTCTTCGAGGTGTGGGCCGACCGGCTGGGGCACATGGTGCTGCCGGTGACGGCCCTCGTCCTCATCCAGGTGGCGGGGTGGAGCCGGTACCAGCGGGCGGCCATGCTCGACGTCCTCTCCGCCGACTACGTGCGCACCGCCCGGGCAAAAGGGCTGTCGCCGATGAAGGTGATCCTGCGCCACACCCTGCGCAACGCCCTGATCCCCATCGTCACCCTGGTCGCCATCGACTTCGGTCTCCTCATGTCGGGGGCGGTCATCACCGAGTCGGTCTTCGCCTGGAACGGGATGGGCCGACTGCTGCTCCGGGGCCTCCTCGACCGGGACTCCAACGTGGTCCAGGCCTGGCTCCTTGTCTCGGCGGCCATGGTCGTCGGCTTCAACCTGCTGGCCGACATCCTCTACGGCTACCTGGATCCGAGGATCCGCCGTGGCTGACCCGGGCCCGATCCAGCCCGTCCCCGGTGGCATGATCCCGCCCGTGGCGCCGTCCGGCGGCGGCGCCGGCGGGCCGTCGGAGGAACTGGTCGAGTTCGGCGTCGAGGTCCGCAGCCAGTGGCGCCTGGTGCTGGGCCGGTTCGGCCGCCACCGTCTGGCCGTGGCCAGCCTGGCCGTCCTCCTGCTCCTGGTGGTGGTGGCCTTCCTGGGCGAGACGCTCTCCGGCTACGACTTCCGCCGGCCCGCCGCCGACGACACCGGCCTCAGCGCCGGGCCATCCGGGGAACACTGGTTCGGCACTGACGCCATCGGCATCGACGTCTTCTCCCAGGTGCAGCGGGGCGCCCAGCGCTCCATCGAGGTGGGCGTCCTGGTGGCGCTGTTCTCCACCAGCCTGGGGGCGCTGGTGGGGGCGGTGGCCGGCTACTACCGGGGCTGGCTCGACGCCGTCCTCATGCGGCTCACCGACCTGTTCCTCACTCTGCCCACGCTCGCCGTCCTGCTGGTGGTGGCCAACCGCTACCGCGGCTCGCAGGCCAACTGGCTGGTGCTGGTGTTCGTCATCTCCGGCCTGGCCTGGATGCCGCTGGCCCGCCTGGTGCGGGGCGTGGCCCTGTCCCTGCGGGAGCGGGAGTTCGTCGAGGCCGCCCGGGCCGTGGGGGCCTCCAACGCCCGCATCATCTTCCGGCACATCCTGCCCAACTGCCTGGGGC
>JBOGFE010000628.1:0-5422 GCA_050741935.1 Acidimicrobiia bacterium
CGGCGGCATCGACGGGGTAGGCGGGGCCGGTGCAGCGCCCGCCGGGCTCCCGGCGGCCGTGCTGGAGGTCGCAGTAGGTACCGGTGGGAAGGGACGTCGTGAACGTCTCGGTGATGGGGGCCTCCCCGTGGTTCATGGCCACGTACCCCTCCTCGCCGCGGCCGAAGGCGATGGCGTCGCCGCCGTTGTCCCACCAGTCCGTCACCGGTGTGCCGGCCACGGCGTTGCGGAAGGCGACCATGGCGGCGATGCGGGGGCGGGCGTGCTGGCACGTCCAGCCGTCCCGGAAGCAGGCGACGACGTCGCCGTCCCGGGGCGGGCCGGCGTCCCGGTCGGTGAAGTCGTAGCCCGAGAACACGTTGGGGGCGCCAGAGGGCCAGGCCAGGAGGAACACGTTGGCCAGGGTGTAGGTGTCCCCGTCGGAACGGTTGAGGGTGGACCCGGCGCGCTCGGTGTCCCAGTTGTCGACGAAGGTGCGGGCCCGGTCGCTCGGGAGGTGACCCCGATCGGGATCACCCCACCGGCGCAGGTCGGCCAGCTTGCCGTCGGTGAAGATCCGGGTCAGGTCGTAGGCGGCGGCGAAGTCGTCGACGTCCCCGATCCCGGTGTACTCGCCGGGCTGGACGGCCTCCCCCGGACGGGCGGCGGGCTCGGAATCGACGCCCACCTCCTGCACCCAGTGGATCGACGGGTCGGACAGCCTGGCCTTGATGGCGGCGAGGTCACCGGCGGCGACGTGCTTGGCGGCGTCGATGCGGAACCCGTCGACACCCAGGGCGATGAGCCGTTCCAGCCCGGCGGCGACGGTGGCGCGCACACCCTCCCGGCCGGTGTCGAGATCGGCCAGCCCCACGAGCTCGCACTCCTGGACCTGGTGGCGGTCGGAGTAGTCGCTGATGCCGGACCGGCAGCCGTGGAAGTCCCCGTCCCGGTAGAGCCCGGGGTAGTCGTACTTCGTGTAGGACGAGCCGCCGGTCCCCGTACCCGTACCGGCCCCCGCCGTCATGTGGTTGACGATGGCGTCGGCGATCACCTTCACGCCCGCCTCGTGGCAGGCGTGCACCATCCGCCGCAAGGCGCGCTCGTCGCCGAGGCGCCCGGCCACCCGGTAGGACACCGGCTGGTAGACCGTCCACCACTGCGGACCGGCAATGTGCTCGTAGGCCGGCGAGATCTCGACGAAGCCGTAGCCGGCGGGGCCGAGATCGTCGGTGCAGGCCCGGGCCACCGAGTCGAAGCTCCACTGGAAGAGCGTGGCCGTCACGTCCTTACCGCCCGGTGGCGTGGCCTCCACCGCCGGGGCTCCCCCGAGGACCGCGCCCGCCGCTGCCAGCAGCCAGGCCGGCCGCCACCGCATCACTCCCGCCCGGGAATGAGGGTGGCCGGCATCTGGCAGGGGCGCAGGTCCTTCACCAGGTCGTCCATGCGCCGGTGGATGGGGGCGTCGCCGGCCCGGGGCTCGGGCTCACCGTTCCGGCGGGCGGCCAGCACCGATTCCCAGTCCGCCAGCCAGGCTTCGGCGGGTCGGTCCCTGGCCAGCGTCTCGGAGCCCAGCCCCCGGATCCGGGCCAGCATCACCTCCACCGCCGCATTCTCGGCCTCGGCGTCGCCGGCCGACTCCACCCGGCTCTGCATCTGCTCGCAGGCGGCCAGCGCCTCCTCGCGCACCGGCCGGCTGTCGAGCGACTTGGGGTCGTCCCGGCCCTCGAAGACGTAGGGGCCGATGGACCACGCCGCCCCCACCAGGAGCACGCCGGTGCAGGCGGCGACGAATCCCTTCTTGGAAGCCATCGCCTAGAGGATGCCCGACGGGAGCCCACGACCAGCAACTAACGTCGGCGGATCATGACGGCCCGATGGCGGTCGATGGCGCTGGCCCTGGTGCTGCTGGGGACGGGCTGTGGAGGGGGAGGCGGCGAGGAGGCCGGTTCGGCCCCGGCTGACACCACCCTTCCGGTGGGCGCCGCCCTGTCCCTCACCGGGAAGCTGGCCCGGGAAGGCGTCCTCACCAAAGAGGGCTACCAGCACTGCGAAGAGGTGGTCAACGCCAAGGGCGGCGTCAAGGTCGGGGACGAGAGCCGCCAGCTGAAGATCAGCTACCAGGACGACCAGTCCATCCCCGACACCGCCGCCCAGCTGGTCGACGGCTTCAACGACCGGGACATCCGGCTCCTGCTCGGGCCCTACGGCTCCGCCTCCACCGAGGCGGCAGCGGCGGTGGTGGAGCGCAACGGCCAGGTCATGGTGGAAGGGGCGGGCGCCGACAACAAGATCTTCGCCCAGGGCTACCGCAACCTCTTCGCCGTCCTCTCGCCGGCCACCACCTACCTCACCTCCATCCTCCGGGCCGTCTCCGAGCTGGCCGACCCCAAGCCGGCCAAGGTGGCCATCGTCTTCGCCGACGACGGGTTCTCCCGCACCGGCGCCGAGGCGGGCCGGGAGGAGGCGCAGCGCCAGGGCATGGAGGTGGTGGCCTTCGAGGCCGTGCCCAACGGCACCACCGACGTCTCCGCCGCCCTGGTCAAGATCAAGCCGAAGAACCCCGACCTCATCCTCATGGCCGCCCACCTGGCCGAGGGCATCGCCCTCGTCCGCCAGGCCACCGAGCTGGGCGTGGTGCCCACCGGTGGCTTCGGGGAGACGGTGGCCCCGCCCACCCCCGACTTCGTCTCCACCCTGGGAGCGGCGGCCGAGGGCGTGCTCGGCTCCTCGCAGTGGACGCCGGAGACCGAAGGGGCGGAGGCCCGCTTCGGCACCGCCACCGAGTACGCCGCCGGGCTTCGGGCCCGTTTCGGGCACGAGCCCGAGTACCACAACGCCGAGGCGACGGCCGCCTGCCTGGCCCTGGTCCTGGCCATCGAGCAGGCCGGCTCGACCGACCCGGCCGAGGTCCGGGATGCCCTCGCCGGCCTCGACGTCGAGTCCTTCTTCGGCCGCATCCGCTTCGACGAGGAAGGCAAGAACGCCGACAAGCCGATGGCCGTCATCCAGATCCAGGACGGCAAGGCGGTCACGGTATGGCCCCGCTCGGAGCACACGGCTCCGCTGCGCTGGCCGGCGGGCGCCCGGTAGTGCGCCGGCCGGGGCACTGACCCGGACGGCCCGTGGCCCGCTTCCTGCAGGCGACCGTCCTCGGGCTCCTCCAGGGTGGCCTCTACGGCCTCGTCGGCGTGGGGTTCTCGCTGGTGTGGGGCGTCACCAACGTCGTCAACGTCGCCCATGGCGCCTTCGTGGTTGTCGGCGCCTACATCGCCTGGGAGCTGCAGGCCACGTTCGGCGTCGACCCCCTGCTCGGGATGGTCGTCTCCGCCGGCGCTCTCTTCGTGGCCGGCTACGCCCTGCAGCGGGGCCTGGTCAACCTGGTGGTGAACGCCCCCATCTGGATGACCCTGCTGCTGACCTTCGGCCTCGAGCTGGCCATCGTCAACGGGCTCGTCTACGGCCTGTCGGGCGACCTGCGGGCCATCCCCACCGACTGGGCCCGTGACGGCTTCAGCCTGGCCGGCGTCCGCGTTCCCTACGGGCGCCTGGCCGGCCTCATCCTGGCCGTGGCCGTCACCGCCGCCCTGGCCGCCTTCCTGGGCCGGACCCGGACCGGGCGGGCCATCCGGGCCACGGGGATGGACCGGGCCACGGCCCGGCTCATGGGGATTCCCGTCCGCCACACCTACGCCCTGACCTTCGGGCTGGCGGCCGCCCTGGCCGGCCTGGCCGGGGCGGTGGTGGGGGCGGCGGGCACCTTCACCCCGGCCGACGCCGGCGGGTTCACCCTGCGCAGCTTCGTGGTCGCCGTCCTGGGCGGCCTGGGGAACATGTGGGGGGCGCTGGCCGGCGGGATCGTCCTCGGCGTGGTCGAGGCGCTCGGCGGCCAGTACCTGTCGGGGTCGCTCATCAACGCCATCGCCTTCGCCGTGCTCGTCATCGTGCTGGTGGTGCGCCCCAGCGGCCTGCTGGGCCGGCCCTTCTACGAGGCCCGCCTGGAGGTCGACGGGTGACCCCCGCCCGTCTGGCCACCGCGGCCGCCGTCCTCGCCGGCGCCGTCCTCGCCGCTGCCGCCCCGGCGCTGGTGGCGCCGAGCACGCAGCGGACGCTCGGCGCGGTGTTCATGTTCGCCACGCTGGCCCAGGGCTGGAACCTCATCGGCGGGATGGCCGGCTACCCCAGCTTCGGCCAGGTCGTCTTCTTCGGGCTCGGGGGCTACACGGTGGCGGTGCTCATGACCAAGGCCGGGTGGGCGTTCTGGCCCGCCCTGCCCGTGGCCGTCGTCGCCGGCGCCGCCTTCGCCGTGGCCGCCGGCGTCCCCGTCCTGCGCCTGAAAGGCCACTACTTCGCCATCGCCACCCTCGGCATCGCCGAGGGCATGCGGGAGGTGATCATCAACCTCCCTTCCCTCACCGGCGGCGGGGCGGGCATCACGGTGCCGGCCGTCGGTTCCCGGGCCACCACCGCCCATCTGGGCAACGACGGCTTCTACTGGTGCTTCCTGGTGCTGGCCGCGCTGGCCACCGCCGTGGTGGCCGTCATCACCCGCAGCCGGTTCGGCTACGCCCTGCGCGCCATCCACCAGGACGAGGCCGGGGCCGGGGCGCTCGGCATCGACACCACCCGGGTCAAGGTCGGGGCCTTCGCCGTTTCCGGCGCCCTCACCGCCGCCGCCGGCGCCATCTACGCCTTCCAGCAGGTGACCATCTACCCCGACCGGCTCTTCTCCGTGGAGATCACCGTCCTGGCCGTGGCCATGGCCGTGGTCGGCGGGGCGGGGACGGTGGCCGGCCCGCTGGTCGGCGCCGGCGCCCTCCAGCTCCTCTCCGAGTACCTCCGCCAGCGCTACCTGGGCCTGCACCTGGCCGTGTTCGGAGCCGTGCTGGTGGCCGGGGTCGTCTTCATCCCCCAGGGCCTGGTCAGCTTCGCCCGGGCCTCGTGGGCCGACCGGCGCCTGGCCCTGCTCGACAACGTCCGGCGGCACCGGGTGTGACCGGGGCCCCCCGACCCGGACCCGCAGTCCCGGCCCGCCTCGAGGTGCACGGCCTGTCCCGGCGCTTCGGCGGGCTGGCCGCCCTCTCGGAGGTGTCCCTCCGGGTCGAGCCGGGCACCATCGTCGGGCTCATCGGCCCCAACGGGGCGGGCAAGACGACGCTCGTCAACCTGGTCACCGGGCACGACCGGCCCAGCGCCGGACGGGTGGTGGTCGACGGGGCCGACCTGACCGGCGCCCGGCCCTGGCACTTCGCCCGGGCCGGGGTGGCCCGCAGCTTCCAGGTGGCGAAGCCCTTCCGGGACATGACCGTGCGGGAGAACGTGGCCGTTGGCGCCATGCACGGCACCCGGCCGGTGTCCTCGGTGGCCGGCGCCCTGGCCGAGGCCGACGCCGTGCTGGATCGGGTCGGGCTCGGAGCCCGGGCCGCGGCCCGTCCCGGTGAGC
>JBOGFE010000629.1:0-3959 GCA_050741935.1 Acidimicrobiia bacterium
CCGTCCTACGAGCAGCCCAGCTCCCCACCATCGCCGTCCCCTGGTGGCAAGGCCGCACCCTCCGCTTCGAACTCCCGCCCGGGAAGCGAAAGTAGGGCCCAATTCGCTGTTCGAGAATCCGAGTTAGGGCTCGGCGGCGGGACCGCGGTCATGCCAGGGCCTTGGCCATCACCTCGCCGGCCGCCCGGACCTGGTCGAGGTCGTCGACGAGGGGCAGGTTGACGATGAGCCCGTCGAGGCCGGCAGCCCGGTGGGCCGCCACCTGCTCCCCGATGCTGTCGGTGTCGCCGATGAGGGCGGCGCCGAGGAAGACGGCCGCCATCTCGCCACGCGACCTGAAGGCCTCCTCGGCCGCCGCCCGGGCCTCCTCGACCGTCCGGCCCACCACCAGGGAGGCGAGCTTGGTCCTGGTGATCTCGGCGGGGTCCCGGCCCACGTCGGCGCAGTGCCGTTCGAGCACGTCGAGCTTGTGCCGGATGGTGTCGAGGTCGCCGAAGAGGTTGCAGGCGTCGGCGTACTCGGCCACCAGACGCAGCGTGCGCCGCTCTCCCGACCCGCCGACGAGGATCGGGACCCGGCCCCGGACCGGCTTGGGGTTGTTGAGGGCGCCGGCGATGGAGTGCCGCCGGCCGTCATAGCTGGGGGCGGGTTCGGCCGAGAACATGGCCGCGCAGATCCGCAGGGTGTCCTCCAGGCGCTCGAAGCGCTCGGCCACCGGCGGGAATTCGTAGCCGTAGGCCTTGTGCTCGTCCTCGTTCCAGGCCGCGCCGATGCCGAGGATGGCCCGGCCGGCGGACACGACGTCGAGGGTGGTCACGATCTTGGCCAGCAGGGCGGGGTTCCGGTAGGTGACGCCGGTCACCATCGTCCCGAGCCCGACCCGCTGCGTGCGGGCGGCGATGCCGGCCAGCAGCGTGTACCCCTCCAGCATCGGGTCGGTCTCGGGGCCGACCACGAGGATCTGGTGCAGATGGTCCATGACCCACAGGGAGTCGAAGCCCGACTCCTCGGCGGCCACCGCGGTGGCGGCGATGCGTTCGAAGAGCCGGTCGTCGGGGGTGTCGGCGAACACGAAGCTCGGGAGCTGGAGGCCGATGCGGGTGACAGTCATGAGCCCTGCATAGCACCGGCGGGGCGGCCAAGCACCTGGGGGTGCTGCGGACCGTCGGTCTCGTGCTCGTGCGCGCCGACGGACGGCGCCGCTGGTACCGGGTCAACGGGCCGGCGCTGAAGCCCGTCCACGACTGGGTGCGCACCTTCGAGCGCACCTGGAACACCCGACTCGACCGGCTCGACGACCTCCTCGCCGAGCTTCAATCCCAGGAGAGAGAAACGTGAACAGCAACCAGACCCTCGGCAACCGGCACGGTTCGGCCGTCATCACCCTCCCGTCGGACACCGAGATCCTGATCACCCGCGTCTTCGACGCCCCCGCCGAACTGGTCTTCAAGGCCCTGACCACGCCCGACCTGGTCAAGCGCTGGTGGGGTTTCGAGACCTCGGAGTGGCTCGTGTGCGACATCGACCTGCGCGTCGGCGGCCAGTGGCGCTTCGTCGTCCGCGACCACGGCATGGAGGTCGGCTTCCACGGCGAGTACCGGGAGATCGCCGGCCCCCACCGGCTGGTCCACACCGAAATCTACGAGGGTGCCCCCGAGCCCTATCCCAACGACGCCGCCGTCAACATCACCACGCTGGCTGAGACCGACGGCGTGACCACCATGACGTTGCTGGTCCAGGTGCCCAACCAGGAGATCCGCGACGCCGTCCTGGCCTCGGGTATGGAGAGCGGCCTGCAGGTGTCCTACGACCGCCTCGAGGACCTCGTCCGCCCGGCGGCCTCACCGGCGTCCCCGGTGAGAATCGCCGCGGCTCAGGTGTCGCCGGCGGTCGGCTTGCGGGCCAGGTAGCCGACCACGGCGGGCTGGGCCCGCACCGGAAGCCCGTCCCGGACATGCTCACCGGCCACCTCGCAGGCGGCTTTCATGAAGGCGTCCTTCCCGACGGCCTGGATCGCCTCGTAGGCCGGGCCGGTCGCCGCCAGGGCCCGGGCGAAGCCGGCGGCGTCGGGGAACTCCCAGACGAAGGGGACCTCGATGCGCTCGATGTCGACGAAGCCCGATCGGGCCAGCAGGTCCTCGCCCGCTCCCGGCCGGCCGAGCGCGACCATGGCCGACTGGTTGACCAGCTTCTGTTCGGCGGCCAGCCGGAGGGGCGCCACCACCCAGGCCCCCGGGGACGTCTTGAGATGCCCCCAGACCGTGATGCCCACCCGCCCGCCCGGGGCGAGGACGCGCCGGGCCTCGGCGACCGCGTTGGGCGTGGTCGCCCAGATGCCCCGGAAGCTGGTCACGACGTCGAAGGTGGCGTCGTCCCAGGGCAGGGCGTTCATGTCACCGACGCGCAGGTCCGCTTCGGGACTGCGGTCCTGGGCCACGGCCAGCAACCGGGGGGAGGCGTCGATCCCGGCGCACGAAGCCCCCCGGAGGGCGGCCAGTTCGACGGCCAGGCCGGATCCGCAGGCCATGTCCAGCAGCCGGTCTCCCGGGCCCACACCCAGCCGGTGGTGCATGGCCACGTACTCGCGGCAGTTCCCCGGTTCGCTGAGGGTGGCGAACTCGACCGCCCGGTTCCCCCAGCCCTCGTCCACCGTCCGCCAGTCATGCTCTTCCGGCTGGGGCTCCGCCTCCGCCTGCGTCGTCATGGTCTCTCCTCGGCCCGGTTCGGGTCCCCGATCCAGCGGGATTGTGGCACCGCCGGGGACCGGCCCGCGGCCTGGCCCTGACGGAAGTGCCATCATGCGGGGCGGTGATCCGAGTCTTCGTCATCGACGACACCCCCCAGATGCGCACGATGCTCGAACAGATCCTCACGCTGGACGACTTCGAGATCGTCGGCTCGATGGCCTACGGAGCCGAGGCCCTGACGGAGATGGACGCGGCCGACCCGGATGTGGTGGTCCTCGACTACAAGATGCCGGGGCTCGACGGGATCACCACCGCTCGTCTGATCCGGGAGGAACGCCCCGACCAGGCCATCATCCTCTACACCGCCTACCTCGACGACATCCTCGAGAAGAAGGCGGCCAAGGCCGGGATCGCCCTCTGTGTGGGCAAGCTCGAGGGGCTCCTGACCCTCGAGCACGACATCCGGCGCCTCGCCGGCGAGGTCACCTAGACCGGGCGAGAGCCTGGCGCAGGGCGCCGACGACATCGATCGAGACGTGCCGGCCGTCGGCCACCACCACCCGGCCGCCGATGACGACGTGGCGGATGTCGGCGGCGGTGGCGGCGAAGACGGCCACGGCGGCGGCATTCCCGGCCCCGGTGCCGGCCGTGCGCACGGAATCGAGGCCGATGGTCGTCAGGTCGGCGTGGGCGCCGGGGCTGATCCTCCCGGCGTCGGGCCAGCCGAGGCTGGCGTTGCCGTGCTCGGTGGCCATGCGCAGCAGGGCGGCGGCATCGTGGCTGCCCCGGACCCCCCGGGCCAGGCGCTCGTCGAGCTCGAGGGCCCGGGCCTCTTCCAGCAGGTCGATCACGGCGTGGGAGTCGCTGCCGAGCGTGAGCCGGGCGCCGGCCTGGCGCAGCGCCCCCGACGGGCCGATGCCGTCGGCCAGGTCCCGCTCGGTGGTGGGACACAAGCAGCACCAGCACGAGCTGCGCCCGAGCCGGTCCACGTCCGGGTCGGTCAGGTGAGTGGCGTGGACGGCGGTGAAACGCTCGCCCAGGACGCCGTGACGGGACAGGAGCTCGACGGGGCGGCACCCGTAGGCGGCGGCGCACTGGTCGTTCTCGGCCGGCTGCTCGGAGACGTGGGCGTGCAGCGGGGCGGAACGGGTGTCGGCCCAGCGGGCGACCACGGGCATGGCCTCGGGGGGCACGGCCCGGACGGAGTGGATGGCGGCGCCCACGCGGAGGTGGGAGGACGGGGAAAGGTCGGCGGCGCGCACGGCCCAGGCG
>JBOGFE010000630.1:0-3390 GCA_050741935.1 Acidimicrobiia bacterium
ACCCGGGACAGGGCCAGGGTCGGGGCCTGGTGATCCCTGATGGTGCCGGCGGCGTGGCGGTAGTTGCGGCTCAGGTACCCGGCGGCGGCAAAGGGGAGGTCGAGGAGTCGGCCGGGGGAGAAGATGCCCCGGGCGGTCAGCGGGTCGACGATCCGGGCCCGGCCGCTCAGCATGACGGCGCTTTCTCCGAGGCGCACCAGCGCCCCGACGCGGCGGTGGCGGCGGATGGTCAGGGCCTTCACCGACCGGCGGGGCGTCACCAACCACAGCCGCCGGCCGTCACGGTCGAAGGCGGTGGGGGTGACGTGGGGACCGTGGCGGGTCGTCACCGCCAGGTAGAGCAGGTCCCCCTCGTCGAGGACGTCGAGGACCCGGGGGTCGTCCCGCCAACCGCTCCGGGTGCGCTCGGAACTCACGTCGGTTACATTACACAACGCGTAACTCCAGTCAAGCCAGGGCCGGCTACCGGGCCGTCGGGGTGAGGGTGCGGTAGGGGGCGACGTCGAGGAACGCCTCGACGATCTTGGGCTCGAACAGGGCGCCGCTCTGGTCCCGGATGTAGTCGAGGACCTGCTGCCGGGGCCAGGCCCGGCGGTAGGGACGGTCGTAGGACAGGGCGTCCCACACGTCGACGATGGGCTCCTGAAGGAGCGCGACAGAGGGGCCGGCGATCGCCGGCCCCTCTGTCAGGTTGTAGGGGAGGAGGAAGAACTAAGCAGCGGCGGAGCTGGAGCGCCGGCTGGAGGAGGAGGTGGCGGAGGCGAGCTGCAGCTCGGCCAGCTGGTTGACCTTGGCGGTCAGCTCCGCCATGGCGGCCTGGAGCTCGGCCACACCGGAGACGGAGACGGTCTCGTCCTCGTCGTCGTCGACGACGTCGGTGACGGCGTCCTTCACGTCGGTCTCGAGGTCCTTGGCCCGGTCGAGAAGGTCGTCCACGAAGTCCTTGGTGTCGTCGACGATGTCCTCGATGAAACGGGTGAAGGTGTTCTTGCGCTTCGCCATGGTGGTGCCTTTCTGGGAGCGGGTGCCCTCGCACGCCGGTCTGGATGATTGACTACGCATCGCGTAACTGATGTGTACTTTACACGATGCGTAATCGATGTCAAGGCATCAGGGCGAAAATTCCTCCACCAGCTGGCTGGGGCAGGGCCGGCCCGTCTCCGGCGTGCCGCAGAAGGCGTTACCCCGCAGGTAGGAAGGCAGCGAGGGATAGGTGTCGGCCTGCATCGACAGCCAGCTGAAGGGCAGGAAGTAGGTGAGGGCGAGGAGGCTCACCGCGTAGCCGGTGATGGCCGTGAAGGACACCAGCCCCTTGAGCCGGGCTCCGAGCCGCAGGTCGTCGAGACCCCGCTCCACGAACGACCGGCCCTGCCCGTCGCGGCTCTCACGCAGCCAGGTGGCACCCAGGCAGACGAAGCCGACGAGGAACGGCTCGAACATGGGGAACTGGTAGGGCTTGCCGGCGAAGAGGGAGATCGAGGCGGGGACGCCGGCGTAGGCATAGATCTGGTGGCCGACGAAGAGCGGGATCTCGATGGCCATGTCGGCCACGAAGAAGATCCCGAAGAGGGTGGCCCACAGCCCGGCCCGGCTCATCCGGGGCAGGCGACGCTCCAGGATGCGGAGCAGGCGGCTGCCGACCATGGCGGCCAGGGCCACGAAGTAGGTGAACATGCACCACGCCCACAGCAGCCCCTCGGCCGCCCGGCCCTGGTCGGGGGCCTTCATGCCGGGGAAGAAGTTGCCCCACGAGCCCCGGTTGAAGGCGTAGGCGTTGAAGGTGAAGGCGGTGTTGTAGACGTTGAGGAGCTGGTCGACGAAGTAGCCCAGCATCCCCGCCAGAAGCAGCTTGCCATCGAAGGACAGCCGCCCCTCCCGCCGGATGGGACGGACGACGCAGCGCCAGACCAGCACGGCCATGAGCACACCGCTGGCCGCCTCCAGCAGCCGCAGGGCGAGGAGATCGTCGGTGGGGAGCCGGTCCGGCCCGCGGGGCACGGGGGTGAAATCGGCCGAGAGGGCCCACCGCAGCCAGCCGGAGACGATGAACCCGATGGCCACCAGGCCGACCAGCGCCCAGAACTTGACCGCCCCGGAAGGCCGGCCGTCGGCCGCGGGTGGGGGAGCGGCGGTCGTGGCCGTGCGTCGGGTCCGCGCCTGATCGTCGAGGGTGCGCACGACCGTCTCCTCTCTAGCCGCGGGACGCCGGCTTCCACCCCGGGGCGCACACGAAGCTGGCCGCCGGATCGAGGGTGGTGAACTTCCCGTTCACCAGCTTCATGGGGACGGTGCACAGGTTCACGTTCTCCCGCGACCCCTTGGGGAACGAGATGCCGGGGAGGCGCCCGTCCAGCGTCTCCTTGTCCAGGGAGAAGAGGCCCTCGAGGATCTGGGCCGAGGTGGGCGGCTCCTCGAGGAACGGGGCGATCTTGGTCTCGAACAGCCGGCCGAGGATGAACACGCCGCCGCCGAGATCGCCCCGGGGGGCGTTGGGCTGGTAGGTGGCCATCGCCTCCCGGTAGTCGGCCACGAAGGGGGACGAGTCCCAGGGGGCGTAGCGCCCACCGACCAGGAGCCCCTCCACGTCCTTCCCGCCGGTGAAGACCACGTCGTGACTGGCGTTGAAGGCGGCCACCAGGGTCGGCTCGTAGTTCTGGCGATGGGCGGAGCGGGCCACCCGGACGATGGCGGAGGAGTCGAGCAGGACGAAGAGCACCTCGGCCCCGGCCCCCTCGGCCTGGATCATCTCGGCCGTGTAGTCGGGTTGGGCCAGCGACACCTGCCCCTCGTAGACGATGTCGAGGCCGCCGTAGGGCATCAGCTTCTTGATGTTGTCGGCGTAGGTCTGACAGCCGTTGACCTCCCGGCAGTAGACGAGACCGAGCTTCTTCCTCTCACTCATGGCGTTGATGGTGAGGAGCGTGGCCCATGCGTGGCTGAGGCCGAACGAACCGGCCAGGGGGTTGAACATCATCGACGACCCCCCGCCCACCAGGTCCCCGCCGATGCTGCCCACCACCGGGATCTGCTTCTCCCCCAGGTAGGGCGTGACCGCCCCCAGCGTGTTGAGGGTGTACTCGTTGATGAAGGCGATGACCTTGTCCTGCTCGACGAGCTGGCGGACGACGGCCTGGGCCCGGGCCGGGTCGTTCCCGTCGTCGGCCAGGATGACCCGCACCCGGTGGCCGGCCAGGCCGCCCCGGCTGTTGATCATGGACGCCCAGGCCCGGATGGCCGGAGGCGCGGGGCCGGTCACCGCCCCGAGGATGCCGGCCTCGACCCCGAAGGAGCCGAGCACGACGTCGGACAGGGGGCCCGACTGGCCGTTAGGGGTCTGGGTGGTACCGCCGGCGGCGGGGGAGGGGCCCTGGCCGGGCGCCGGGGCCGTCC
>JBOGFE010000631.1:0-6442 GCA_050741935.1 Acidimicrobiia bacterium
CGTGGACCAGAGCCGGGAGAGCCTCGATCCCGACCTCACCGTCTACGAGGAGATCACCGGCGGCGTCGACCACCTGGTGGTCGGCGGCCGGGAGATCCACGGCCGGGCCTACGTCGCCTCCTTCGGCTTCAAGGGCTCCGACCAGCAGAAGCAGGTGGGCCTGCTCTCGGGCGGCGAGCGCAACCGCCTGCACCTGGCCAAGGTGCTGCGCTCGGGGGGCAACGTGCTCCTGCTCGACGAGCCCACCAACGACCTCGACGTCGACACCTTGCGGGCCCTGGAGGAGGCCCTGCTGGCCTTCGCCGGGTGCGCGGTGGTCATCTCCCACGACCGCTGGTTCCTCGACCGCATCGCCACCCACGTCCTCGCCTTCGAAGGCGAGTCGCAGGTCCGCTGGTTCGAAGGGAACTTCTCCGACTACGAGGCGGACCGGCGCCGGCGCCTCGGTGTGGAAGCCGACCAGCCCCACCGCATCCGCTACAAGCCGGTGACCCGCTCGTGAGCGGCGGACATTCGGCATCGAGGCCCGAATTCCTGCCCGGGCGACTTCAGGGCCACTTCAGCGGGCGAGGTTCAAGATGAGCAGGCGATCCCATCCCCGGTCGCTTTGCATGGGACTGCCCGGGCCTCACTGGCCCGGGCAGTCCGCTTTCTCTTCCCTCTTCTCTCCGCAGCCGGCCGCCGACGCAGGGCGCGAAAAACTGACCGGCATTTCCCCCGACGTTTCGGTACCTTCATAACCAATGGGGAAATTTCTCCTGCGCCGTTTACTCAACTACCTCGTGCTGGTCGTCATGGCCACGTGTCTCGGCTACTTCCTGGCCGCCGCCACCATGAACCCCCGCGCCCAGTACGAGCAGCGCAACCCGCCCCCACCCGAGGCGTCCGTCGACCGCACCCTCGACGACCTGAACATGAACGACAAGACGCCGATCCCCGAGCGCTTCGTCACCTGGGCCAAGGGCGCGCTGAGGGGCGACTTCGGGAAGACCATCGACGGCCGGTCGGTCAACGACCAGATGGTCCGGCGCATGGGGGTGAGCCTGCGCCTGCTGCTCCTCGGGTCCATCCTCGGCGCGCTCGTCGGGGTGGCCATCGGCGTGGGGGGCGCCCTCAAGCAGTACAAGGCCTTCGACCACGTCACGACGGCCAGCTCGTTCCTCATCCTGGCCACACCCGTGTTCCTGCTGGCCGTGCTCCTGCAGTACTTCGCCCGGAACCTGAACAGCAACCTGGACTCCACCGCCCTCTACTACGTGGGCGAGATCACGCCCGGGCTCGGCGGCGGCTGGTGGGCCCAGATGATGAACCGCCTCCAGCACCTGATCCTCCCCACCCTGTCCATCGCCATGGGCTCGACCGCCTTCTACTCGCGCTACCAGCGCAACTCGTTCCTCGACGTGATGGGGAGCGACTTCCTGCGCACCGCCCGGGCCAAGGGGCTGCCCCGGCGTCAGGCCCTGGTCAAGCACGGCCTGCGCACGGCCGTGATCCCCATGACCACGTTCTTCGCCTACTCCTTCGGCCTGCTGCTGACGGGCGCCACCTTCACCGAGAAGATCTTCGCCTGGCACGGGATGGGCGAGTGGTTCGTCGACTCGGTGACGAGGAACGACGTGAACGTGGTGGCGGCGTTCACCGTCTTCTCCGGCGGGCTCGTGCTCCTGGCCGGCCTGCTGGCCGATGTGGCCTATGCCGCCCTCGACCCCCGGGTGCGGATCCGGTGACTCCGGGGTTTGGGGTGTCCCCATGACGCTGCCGACGGACCCGGCGCTGGTCGCACCCGAAGACCACACCGGCATGCACCCGACGGCGGCGGGGCCCTCGGGTCACGCCGGAGCTCCGGTCGAAGAGACCGAGGCCGGGATCTCCCGGGGCCGGCTCATCCTGCGGCGCTTCCTGCGCCGCAAGATCTCGGTGGCCTGCCTGTTCGTCATCGTCGGCCTCTTCTTCCTGGCCTACGTGGGTCCGCACCTCACCAAGTTCAACCACGAGTACCAGGACATCAACCACTTCCTCGAGCCCCCCTCCACCCTCCACTGGTTCGGGACCACCCAGATCGGCCAGGACGTCTTCGCCCAGACCATGCGGGGGCTGCAGAAGTCGCTCGTCATCGGCGTCCTCACCGCCTTCCTGTCCACCGGCACGGCCGCCGTGGTGGGCGCCACCGCCGGCTACTTCGGGGGCTGGGTGGAGCGCGTCCTCATGTGGATCGTCGACCTCCTGCTCGTCCTCCCCGCCTTCCTCGTGATCGCCATCGTCTCCCCCGCCTTCCGGGAAGGCACCTGGCTGCTGTTCGTGCTCCTCCTGGCCGGCTTCTCCTGGATGATCACGGCCCGGGTGGTGCGCGGGCTGACGCTGTCCCTGCGCGAGCGCGAGTTCGTGGCCGCCGCCCGCTACATGGGGGTCCCGGCCCACAAGATCATCTTCCGGCACCTCCTGCCCAACATGTCGTCGTTCCTCATCATCGACGCCACCATCACCGTGGGCGGCGCCATCCTGGCCGAGTCGGGCCTGTCCTACCTCGGCTTCGGGATCCAGGTTCCCGACCTCTCGCTCGGCATCCTCATCGCCCAGGGTGGCCCGGCCGCCTTCACCTACCCGTGGCTGTTCCTGTTCTCCGGCGCGCTGCTCATCCTCACCGTGCTGTCCGTGAGCGTGGTCGGCGACGGCCTGCGCGACGCCTTCGACCCCTACAGCGAGGCGGCCAAGGCCCGATGACGGCGATCACGCCGGCGCCCACCCGCCGCCCCCGGCCCAGCGGCGACGTCCTGGAGGTCTCCGACCTCCACGTGTCCTTCCCGTCCGAAGCCGGGCGGGTGACGGCCGTGCGCGGCCTCTCCTTCTCGGTCGCCCCCGGCGAGGTGCTCGGCATCGTGGGCGAGTCGGGCTCGGGCAAGTCGGTGTCGGCCATGGCCATCATGGGACTCCTGCCCGGCCGGGCCGAGATCACGGGGTCGGTGCGCTTCCAGGATCGGGAGCTGCTCGGACTGTCCGACGGAGAGCTCACCCGCATCCGGGGCCAGGGCATCGCCATGGTGTTCCAGGACCCCCTGTCCGCCCTCACCCCGGTGTACACGGTGGGCCAGCAGATCGCCGAGGCGGTCCGGGTCCACCAGGACGTGAGCCGCGACGAGTCGGAGCGCAAGTCGTTGGAGCTGCTCGACCTGGTCGGCATCCCCAATCCTGCGGTCCGGGCCCGGGCCTACCCCCACGAGTTCTCGGGCGGGATGCGCCAGCGGGTCATGATCGCCATGGCCATCGCCAACGACCCCGACCTGATCATCGCCGACGAGCCCACCACCGCCCTCGACGTCACCATCCAGGCCCAGATCCTCGAGGTCCTCAAGACGGCCCAGTCCGCCACCGGGGCGGCCATCGTCATGATCACCCACGACCTCGGGGTGATCGCCGGCCTGGCCGACCGGGTCATGGTCATGTACGCCGGGCGGGCGGTGGAGACGGCCGGGGTCGAGGACATGTTCGCCCGCCCCCGCATGCCCTACACGCTCGGCCTGCTCGGCTCGCTGCCCCGGCTCGACATCCCCGAGCGCCAACCCCTTACGCCGGTGGAGGGGAGCCCGCCTTCACTCGTCGGCCTGCCTGCCGGCTGCCCCTTCCTTCCCCGCTGCCCGCTGCGGGTGGCCATGTGCGAGGAGCGGGAGCCGAACCTCCAGCCCGTGCTCGCCCCGGGCCACGGCCCCGGTCACGCCGCCGCCTGCCACCGCCAGGGCGAGATCGAGTCGGGGCAGATGACAGCCACCGACCTGTTCCCCGCGCCCCTGGCCGGGCCACCCCCGGCGGCGCGCCTGCCCCGCGAGGAGCGGACCCCGCTCCTGACCGTCGAGGGCCTCGTGCGCCGTTACCCCCTCATGAAGGGGGCGGTGTTCCGCCGGGTGGTGGGCGAGATCCACGCCGTCGACGGCATCAGCTTCGACATCCGGGAAGGCGAGACCCTCGGCCTGGTGGGCGAGTCGGGCTGCGGCAAGACGACGACCATCAACGAAATCCTCAATCTGGTCAAGCCCATGGGGGGCAGGGTCGCGGTCCTCGGCCACGACACCACCAGCCTCGACGGGCGCCGGCGCCGCCAGATCCGGCGCGACGTGTCCGTCGTCTTCCAGGACCCCATGGCCTCCCTCGACCCCCGCATGCCGGTGGGCGACATCCTGGCCGAGGGGCTCCGGACATACGGCGTGCCCGCCGAGCAGCGGGCCGCCCGGGTCCGGGAGCTGCTGAAGCTGGTCGGCCTGGCCGCCGCCCACGCCAACCGCTACCCCAACGAGTTCTCCGGCGGGCAGCGCCAGCGCATCGGCATCGCCCGGGCCCTGGCCCTCGAACCCAGGATCGTGGTCCTCGACGAGCCCGTGTCCGCCCTCGACGTCTCCATCCGGGCCGGGGTCATCAACCTCCTGGAGAAGCTGAAGGAGGAGCTCGGCCTCGCCTACCTGTTCGTGGCCCACGACCTGTCGGTGGTGCGCCACATCGCCGACCGGGTGGCGGTCATGTACCTCGGGCGCATCGCCGAGATCGGCACCACCCGGGCCGTCTTCGACACCCCGTCGCACCCCTACACCCAGGCGCTGCTGTCGGCCATCCCCATCCCCGACCCGGTCCGGGAACGGTCCCGGCGCCGCATCCTGCTCGAGGGTGACCTGCCCAGTCCCTCCGACCCGCCGTCGGGCTGCCGGTTCCGCACCCGCTGCCCGACCTTCGCCGCCCTCGACGACGAGCGCCGCCGGCTGTGCCTCGACGTCGAGCCCGATCCCTACCCCCAGGGCGGCGACCACGCCGCGGCCTGCCACTACGCCGAGGCCAAGCCGGTCTTTTGAGCTCTGCCCATGGCTCTTCGCCTGGCGGCTCATCGCAGTGCGGATGGGGACCCAACCCCATCCGCCCCTTTACGCCTCGCCTGGCCCGATGTCAGGCCCGGGCAGGAATACAATCGCGTGGCGCGCCGCCCACGCAGCGTCACCGCGAGCCCCTCAGGAGGAAGCGTGAAACCCACACGACGGATGCTCGGCCTGCTCCTCGCTCTCGCCCTGGTGGCGGGGGCCTGCGGCGGCGGCGGTGACGGCGGCGGCGACGACAACGCCACCGACGACACCGGCAAGCCGGAAGACTCGGCCAGCTCGAACAACATCAACGCCGTCGACGTCTCCGAGCTCGCCGACGGCGGCACCCTCACCTGGGCCCTGTCCGGCTTCCCGGCCAACTTCAACTACCACCACCTCGACGGGCCCGATGCCGACAACGCCGATGTGATCGGCGCCCTCATGCCCGGCACCTTCGACTACAACGCCAAGGCCGAGCCCAGCCTGGAGGAAGACTACGTGACCAAGGCCGACCTGACGTCCGAGAGCCCGAAGCAGGTCGTCACCTACCAGATCAACCCCAAGGCGAAGTGGGACGACGGCACCCCCATCACCTGGAAGGACTTCGAGACCCAGTGGAAGGCCCTCAACGGCTCCAACAAGGCCTTCAAGGTCGCCTCCACCCAGGGCTACGACAAGATGGAGAGCGTCGTGCGGGGCCAGGACGACCTCGAGGTCATCGTGACCTTCAAGGAGCCCTACGCCGACTGGCGGGGTGAGTTCAACCCCCTCTACCCGGTGTCCACCAACAGCGACCCGGCCGTCTTCAACGACGGCTGGAAGAGCAAGATCCTCGTCACCGCCGGCCCGTTCAAGCTCCAGGGCATCGACGAGACGGCCCAGACCATCACCCTGGTCCGCAACGAGAAGTGGTGGGGGCGCCAGGCCAAGCTGGAGCGGATCATCTACCGGGTCATCGACCCCGACGCCCAGATCGGGGCACTGCAGAACGGCGAGATCGACTTCATCGACATCGGGCCCGATGTGAACAAGCTGCGCCAGGCCGAATCCACCCAGGGCGTCGACCTCCGCAAGGCGGCCGGGCCCAACTTCCGCCATCTCACCATCAACGGGGCCACCGAGGTCCTGAAGGACGTCAAGGTGCGCAAGGCGCTGGCACTGGCCATCAACCGGGAGACGATCGGCAAGGCCATGCTGACGCCCCTCGGGTTCGAGGCCACGCCCCTCAACAACCACATCTTCATGACCAACCAGAAGGGCTACCAGTCCAATGCCGGCGACCTGGAGACGGCCGACCCCGAGGCGGCCAAGAAGCTGCTCGACGAGGCGGGCTGGACAATGTCGGGCGACGTCCGCATGAAGGACGGCAAGCCGCTCAAGATCCGCTTCGTGATCCCCACCAACGTCGCCACCTCGGCCCAGGAGTCCCAGCTGGTCCAGCAGATGCTCAAGGGAATCGGCGTCCAGGTGGACATCGAGGCCGTGCCCCTGGACGACTTCTTCGAGAAGTACATCACCCCGGGGAACTTCGAGTTCACAGTCTTCTCCTGGCTGGGAACGGTCTTCCCCATCAGCTCCTCGAAGTCGATCTACGCCCTCCCCAAGCC
>JBOGFE010000632.1:0-20608 GCA_050741935.1 Acidimicrobiia bacterium
GCTCGGCGGTGGCGCCAAGCGGGGCGGCGGGTCGGCGCCGACCGGCGGCGGGCGGGCTCCGGGGAGCCTGGAGGAGGCCCTGGCCGAGCTCCCCGAGGCCAACCTGGCCATCGTGTCCGTCCCCGGCGACTACGCCGCGCTCGAGGCCCACAAGGCCCTGTCCGCCGGGCTCCACGTGCTCCTCTTCTCCGACAACGTCTCCCTCGAAGAGGAGATCGACCTCAAGGACCGGGGCCGGGAGCTGGGCCGCCTCGTCATGGGGCCGGGGGCGGGTACCGCCGTGCTCGGTGGGTGCGGCCTGGGTTTCGCCAACGCCGTGCGCCGGGGCCGGGTGGGCGTGGTGGCCGCCGCCGGCACCGGGGCCCAGGAGGTGATGTGCCTCCTCGACCGGTGGGGGACGGGCGTCTCGGCCGTGATCGGCGTGGGGGGACGCGACCTGTCGGAGCGGGTCGGAGGGCGCATGGCCCGCCTGGCCGTGGAGACCCTGGCCCGGGATCCGGGCACCGACGTGATCCTGGTCGTGTCCAAGCCGCCCTCGCCCGAGGTGGCCCGGGCGGTCGTAGCCGAAGCCGGGGACAAGCCGGTGGCCGCCGCCCTCATCGGGCTCAAGGAGCCCATCGACGTGCCGCCCACCGTGCGGCTGGCCACCACGCTCGAGGAGGGGGCGCTGGTGGCCCTGGAGCTCGCCGGCCAGCAACGGCCCGACCTGGGCGCGGCGGCGCTCGCCGACGCCGTGCGGGCGGCCTGCGACGACATGCCTCCCGAACGGGTCCTGGTCCGGGGGCTCTACTCCGGCGGCACCCTCTGCTACGAGTCGCTGGTCCTGCTCTCGGGGGTGCTCGGACCGGTCCACTCCAACACGCCACTGCGCAAGGGCTGGGACCTGCCCGCCCCCGATGGCAGCCACATCTGCCTCGACCTGGGCGAGGAGAAGTACACCAAAGGCCGGCCCCATCCCATGATCGATCCCACCATCCGCCTCGAGCACCTGGCCGAGGAGGCACAGAACCCGGCCACCGCCGTCATCCTGCTCGACGTGGTCATCGGCTACGGGGCCAACGAGGACCCCGCCGGGGCGCTCGCTCCCGTGTGCGCCGAGGTGCGGGCCGCCGGGATCCAGGTGGTGGCCTACGTGCTCGGGACCGACGCCGACCCGCAGGGGCTGGCCGCCCAGCAGGCCAGGTTGGCCGAGGCGGGCTGCCTCATCGCGCCCACCGCCGCCCGGGCGGCGCTGGCCGCCGCCGCCATCGCCACCCGCCGCCCCGAGCTCGTCCTGGCCTCCGCCCCTGCCCACTCCAGCGCCTAACCCCTAGGCTTGGGACCATGGCGGTCGAGCAGGCGCTGACCCGGAGCGCCGTCCTCGAGACGGTGGTGGAAGCGGTGCGCGGCCATCCCGGCCTGCGCAACAAGGCGCCCATCGGCCTGGTGGCCGAGGTGTTCGGCGGCGCCGACTGGCTGGCCGGCCCGGGCGACGACGGCGCCGTGGTGGTCGACCAGGAGGCCACCCTGGTGGTGGGGGGCGAGGCCATCTGGCCGCCCTTCCTGGAGGCCGACCCCTTCGGGGCCGGCGTGGCCGCGGTGCTGGCCAACGTCAACGACCTGGCCGCCATGGGCGCCCGGCCCCTGGCCGTGGTCGACACCGTCACCGGCCCGGAGCTGACGGCCCGCCGGGCCCTGGAGGGGATGCGCCACGCCTCGGCGCTCTACCAGGTGCCGGTGGTGGGCGGGCATCTGACCGTCCGCGACGGGCCGGCCGCCCTGTCCGCCTTCGGGCTGGGACGGGCGGACGGGCCGGTGCTCTCGGCCCGCCATGCCGCCCCCGGGCAGAGCCTGATGGTGGCCGCCTGTACCGAGGGCACCATGAGGGCCGACTTTCCCTTCTTCGCCTCCTTCGACGCCCGGGGCACCCGCCTGGGCGGTGACGTCCGCACCCTGGCCACCGTGGCCGGGTCGGGGGCGGCGATGGCGGCCAAGGACGTCAGCATGGCCGGCCTGCTGGGCTCTTTGGCCATGCTGCTCGAGTGCCGGCGCCTGGGCGTCACCGTCGACCTCGACGCCCTGCCCCGGCCCGCCTGGGTGGGGCTGCCCGCCTGGGTGGTGTCGTTCCCCTGCTTCGCCTTCCTCCTGTGCGTGCCGCCGGGCCGGGAGGACGATTGCGCCCGCCCCTTCCGGGAGCGGGGCCTGGAGGCGGCGGTCGTCGGGACCGTCGACGACTCCGGCCTGCTGCGGGCCCGGCTGGGGCCCGAGACGGCCACGGTGATCGACCTCACCACCGAGGCCGTCACCGGTTTGCCGCCAGAGACATAAGCAAACTCTGAAGAAAACACGGCGAATCCTCAATAGACAGGTGATATGTCAGTCGCGAGTATGGGTTGAAACGCGCTCGCGGCGGACGACGATCGGAGAACCCATGACACCGAGCGGGGACCGGCTCAAGGCGGGGGTCATCCCCTACGCCAAGATGGGTTACTGGCAGCCCGACTACGAGCCCAAGGCCACCGACATCCTGGCCGCCTTCCGGATCACGCCCCAGGCGGGCGTGGATCCGGAGGAGGCGGGGGCGGCGGTGGCGGGCGAATCGTCGACCGCCACCTGGACGGTGGTGTGGACCGACCGGCTGAGCGCCTACGAGCACTACCAGGCCAAGTGCTACCGGGTGGATCCGGTGCCCGGCAACGAGGGCCAGTACATCGCCTACATCGCCTATGACATCGACCTCTTCGAGGAGGGGTCGATCGCCAACCTGACGTCGTCCATCATCGGCAACGTCTTCGGGTTCAAGGCCCTCAAGGCCCTGCGCCTGGAGGACATGCGGATCCCGACCCACTACGTGAAGACGTTCCCCGGGCCCCCGCACGGGATCGTCATGGAGCGGGAGTACCTCAACAAGTACGGCCGGCCCCTGCTCGGCGCCACGGTCAAGCCCAAGCTCGGACTGTCGGCCCGCAGCTACGGCCGGGTCGTCTACGAGGCCCTCAAGGGCGGGCTCGACTTCACCAAGGACGACGAGAACATCAACAGCCAGCCGTTCATGCGCTGGCGGGACCGGTTCCTGTTCTGCATCGAGGCGGTGGAACGGGCCCAGGAGCGCACGGGCGAGGTCAAGGGTCACTACATGAACGTGACCGCCGCCACCATGGAGGACATGTACGAGCGGGCCGAGTTCGCCAAGGAGCTGGGCAGCGTCATCATCATGCAGGACCTGACCGTGGGCTACACGGCCATGGCCTCGATGTCGAAGTGGGCCCGCAGGAACGGGATGATCCTGCACCTGCACCGGGCCGGCTACGCCACCTGGGCCCGGCAGAAGAACCACGGGGTGAACTTCCGGGTCATCTCCAAGTGGGTCCGCCTCCTCGGCGTCGACCACGTCCACGCCGGCACGGTGGTGGGCAAGCTGGAAGGCGACCCCGCCATCATCAAGGGGTACTACGACACGCTGCGCCTCGACCACGTGCCCACGAACCTGGCGGAAGGGATCTACTTCGACCAGGACTGGGCGTCGATGCCCGGCGTCATGCCGGTCGCCTCGGGCGGCATCCACGCCGGCCAGATGCACCAGCTGCTCCACTACCTGGGCGAGGACGTCGTGCTCCAGTTCGGCGGGGGCACCATCGGCCACCCCATGGGGATCTCGGCCGGCGCCACCGCCAACCGGGTGGCGCTCGAGGCCATGGTCAAGGCCCGCAACGAAGGCCGCGACTTCATGGCCGAAGGGGAATCCATCCTCAAGTCGGCCGCCGCCCGCTGCCCCGAGCTGCAGATGGCGCTCGACACCTGGGGCGACATCTCCTTCAACTACGAGTCCACCGACACGCCCGACGTCGTGGCCACCCCGACGGCCTGAGCGGAGGATGACGATGCGCCTCACCCAGGGAACCTTCTCCTACCTGCCCGAGCTGAGCGACGACGAGATCGCCGCCCAGGCCCAATATGCGATCGACAACGGCTGGGCCCTGGCCGTCGAGTTCACCGACGACCCCCATCCCCGCAACGTCCTCTGGGAGATGTGGGGCCTGCCCATGTTCGACATCGCCGACGCCTCCGCCGTCCTCCTCGAGGTGCGCAAGTGCCGGGAGGCGTTCCCGAACCAGTACATCCGGGTGAGCGCCTACGACGCCAGCCTGGGCCGCCAGACCACGGCGCTGTCCTTCCTCGTCAACCGGCCGCCCAACGAGCCTGGTTTCCGTCTGGAGCGCCAGGCCGGCCCGGACCGCACCATCCGCTACACGCTGCATTCCTACGCCGCCGACCAGCCGCCCGGCGAGCGGTACACCAACGGTCGGTGACGGGCCATGGGTGAAGGGTCGGCCAACGGCGGCGGTGGCCCCTCCTTCGGCTTTGCCGTGCCCGTCCCCGGCGGCCGCCAGGTCGACACCGGGCGGCCGCCGGACGACGGCGAGGACGAAGAAGCACCCGACCCGGAAGAAGACGGCCCGCTGGCGGCCGACGCCCTCGTCGACATCGACGCCGAGCGGCGCTCCCTCGAGGTCGACGCCGTGCTCGACCGCCTCGACCGGGAGCTGGTGGGGCTGGTGCCGGTCAAGACCCGCATCCGGGAGATCGCCGCCCTGCTCCTCGTCGACCGCCTCCGGTGCCGCTTCGGTCTCGACTCCACCCGGCCCACGCTGCACATGTGCTTCACCGGCCCGCCGGGGACGGGCAAGACCACGGTGGCCATGCGGATGGGCGAGCTGCTCCACAGCCTCGGCTACCTGGGCAAGGGCCACCTGGTGTCGGTCACCCGCGACGAGCTGGTGGGCCAGTACATCGGCCACACCGCCCCCAAGACCAGGGACGTGCTCAAACGGGCCATGGGCGGAGTGCTGTTCATCGACGAGGCGTACTACCTGCACCGGGCCGAGAACGAGCGGGACTACGGCCAGGAGGCGATCGAGATCCTCCTCCAGGTGATGGAGAACCAGCGGGAGGATCTCGTCGTCATTCTCGCCGGCTACAAGGACCGGATGGACACGTTCTTCCAGTCCAACCCGGGGATGAGCTCCCGCATCGCCCACCACATCGACTTCCCCGAGTACGACCTCGAGGAGCTCCTCGCCATCGGCGACCTGATGCTGACCGAGCAGGGCTACGAGTTCTCCTCCGAGGCCGGCGCCGCCTTCCGGGAGTACCTGGACCGGCGCCGCACCCAGCCCCGCTTCGCCAACGCCCGCAGCGTGCGGAACGCCCTGGAGCGGGCCCGCCTCCGCCACGCCAACCGGCTCGTGTCGGGCTCCCAGCGTCAGGTGAGCCGGGAGGACCTCGTGACCCTCGAGGCCGAGGACCTGCTCAAGAGCCGGGTCTTCGACGACGAGCCGGCCGGCCCTCCCCAGGGTTAGGCGTCGCTCGGCCCCGGCCTAGGACGTCGAGGCGCTGTCTCGATCACCCGAATTTCTCGGCACACGAGGTTGGCGTGAGCGATCTGCGCAGGTGAGAATGCGCCCGACTGTGAACCCCCTCTCGTCTGAGCAGTTGCGTTCCCGGCTCTGCCTCCTCCTGCCGCGGCTGACGGACGCCGTCCCGCGCCGGTGGCTGGTCACGCTCAATCGGTTCCCGGCCCTGCGAACGTGGGCGCGTTTGGGCGCGGACGTGGTGGCACGGCAGACGACACCGACCGGTGTCCGGGAGGTCGCCCTCCCCGCCGGGCCGCTCCAGGGCCTCCGGCTCGTGCTCGACTTCGATCATGCCGGCGAGCGGGCCATCTGGCTCAACACCTACGAGCCCTGGGTGCAATGCAAGCTCGGCGAAGTCATCCGGCCGGGGCACCTCGTCTTCGACGTCGGCGCCTACATCGGAACCTACGCGCTCATGATCCGGCGCCTCGCCCCGGATTGTCGGGTGGTCGCGCTGGAGCCGGATCCCGGCAACCGCAGCCGGCTGGAGCAGAACCTCGCCCTCAACGGCGCCGACGATGTCGTCGTCCTGCCCGACGCCGTGGGCGCCGAGGAGACAACCGTGAACTTCACCAGCGCGGGCATGCACGGCTACATCGGCGAGGGGGACGAGCAGGTGCGGGCGACGACACTGGATTCGCTCGCCCGGCAGTTCGGGACCCCCGACGTCGTCCTCATGGATATCCAGGGGGCAGAGGTCGAGGCGCTCCAAGGCGGTCGAGAACTGTTGCAGGCAGGAAGGACGACCTGGCTGGTCGAGTTGCACGGCGACAAAGGATCCGTCGCCGCCGCCGCGCTCGAGGACGCCGGCTACACCCTCGAAACCCCGGATCCCCGATCGAAGGCGGACCAGCTGCTCCGACGCTCTGGTCGCACGCACGTCGTCGCTCGACCGGCCGGAGCCGGTGGGCCGGTTGAGAGGGATTAGGCGCGGCCGCGCACGGCCCAGGCCCGGGCGATGAGGTTGATCGAGCCATCCGAGGCGACCGGCAGACCGCCGCGGACGCGGTCGCGGAGGTCATCCCGGCGTCCCTCGTCGAGGGACATGGCGTAACCGGGAGCGGGGCCCTGGCCGCCCAGGAACGGCGTCCAGTAGTCGTCGAAGTCCGTCATCGCCGTGGCCGGGACTCAACCCGCCGAGGAATGTCGGAGTCGTCCAAGATGCCCATGAGGCGGCGTCAGTCTAAGACCGAGGGCCAGTCCCGGGAGTCTTCGAGGGTGGCGTAGATGTCGAGGTGCCGGCGGGCGCTGGCCTCCCAGGTGAAGCGGCCGACGACATCGGACCCGCCGGCCACGAGCCGGGCCCGCAACGCCGGATCGGTGGCCAAGCGCTCCAGGGCCCCGGCCAGAGCCACGGCATCGCCGGCCGGGACGAGCAGAGCGTCCTCGCCGTCGGTCAGGTACTCGACGAAGACGGGGATGTCGGTGGCCACCACCGGCAGGCCCGCGGCCATGGCCTCGAGCACCACCAGGCCGAAGCCCTCCTTCACGGAGGGGAAGGCGAAGGCGTCGGCGGCCCGGTACCAGCCGCCGAGCTCCTCGTCGGACACGGTGCCCAGCAGCACCACGTCGCGGTCCAGCTCCAGGCCGAGCTCGGGCAGGCGGGCCAGGGCGGCGTCCCGGTACGCCTGGTAGTCCTGGAAGGAGTGGCCGCCCACGATGCCGAGCACGGGCGGTACGGCAAGGCGGCCCTTCAGCACCGCCATGGCCTCGAAGAGCTCGACCGTCCCCTTGCGGGGCTCGATCCCTCCCACGGTGAGGATGAGGCACCGGTCGTCCCCCATACCCAGTCGCGAGCGGAAGGCGCCTCGTTGGCCGGGGACCTCCGCCCCGAAACGGTCCGGGTCGATGCCGTTGGGCACCACGTCGGCCTTGACCTCGTAGTCGCAGGCCAGGATGTCCCGCCACAACCGGCTGACCACCAGCACCTTGTCGGGGTCGTGGATGGAGCGGCGCTGGCACTCGACCAGCACGGCGGTGGTGAAGTCGTCGCAGTGGTGGACGGTCCGCACGATCCGCACCCCGGAGACGGCGGGGAAGCGGTCGGCGTCCCGGATGCGGCCGGCGGCCCGGGCGGCGATGCAGTCCTGGGCGTGGAGGATGGCAGGCCCGGTCACCAGACCCCGCAGGCCCGCCTCCAGGGCGTCGACGGAGGCGAACACCCGCTCCTCGAGGGTGGGCTCCGACGGCGGTGCGGGCAGGATGGTGACCGGTACCGACGTCGGCCGGAACAGGCCCTGGGCCGGATCCCCCAGCGTCACCAGGCGGACCGGGTGCCCCAGGCGATGGAGGGCCTCGGCCAGGAACAGCGTGTGGACCAGGCCGCCCCGGGGCCGGGTGGAGTGGGCCAGGAGGTGGACCGGCAGCGTCACCGGCGGGACGTCTCGCCGGCCGAGCGCAGGCGGACGATCCGGGTGCCGGTGTGGCCCTCGAGCTCGGAGACGGTGCCTTCCAGCGAGGCGTAGACCAGGGCGGGGGTGGTGATGACGGCCACCTCGCCACCCGCCCGCAGGAACCGGGTGGCGGAACGGACCTTGGGTCCCATGCTGCCCTCGGGGAACTGGCCGTCGGCCAGATGGTGCTCGGCGTCCTGCATGGTCATCTCCTCGACCTCGCGCTGGCGGGGGGTGCCGTAGTCGAGGAGCACCGACTCCACGCTCGTCACCAGCACCAGGGCCTCGGCCCCGAGCGACGTGGCCAGGGCGGCGGCCGCGTAGTCCTTGTCGATGACGGCCTCCACGCCCTGGTACCCGTCCTTGGTGGGGACGAGCGGGATGCCCCCGCCCCCACCGGCCACCACCAGGAAACCTTCCCCGAGCAGGGCCCGGATGGCGGGCGCCTCGAGCAGGCCGAGGGGCTCGGGGGACGGCACCACCCGGCGCCAGCCCCGGCGGGAGTCCTCCTTGACCGTCCAGCCCCGCTCGTCGGCGTGGGCCTTCGCCTCCTCCTGGGTCATGAACGGCCCGATGGGTTTGGTGGGGTCGGAGAAGGCGGGATCGGACGGGTCGACGAGCGCGTGGGTGACGATGGCGGCGACGTCGGGCCCCCGGGGCCCGGCCACCTTGCGCAGGGCCAGGGTGAGCAGGCTGCCGATCTGGCCCTGGGTCATCCCCCCCAGCGAGAACAGGGGCTGAGGGGGAACGAGGTGGGCGCCCTCTTCCTGCTGGATGGCCAGGTTGCCCACCTGGGGGCCGTTGCCGTGGACGACCACGACGTCCCAGCCCGTCCACATGAGCGAGCACACCGAGCGGGCCATGGCCGCGGCGTTGCGCTCCTGCTCCTCATAGGTTCCCGACTGGCCGACGGGGCACAGGGCATTGCCCCCCAGGGCGAGGACTACGATCCGCCCCATTGCGTCGGGCCCCTCCTCTGGCGGCGCGGCATACAGGATGAGAAACTTCGCGTTCACGATAGTGGAGGGAGGGCGCCAATGACAATCCCCGCCGGGGTGCCCGCCGAGCTGCTGTCGGAGTGGAGCTCGGCCGAGCAGCGCCTCTATCCGGTCATCATGGTGCGGCCCGATCTCTACCAGCGGGCGGTGGAGATGGTGCGCAAGGTGGCCGACGAGCTCGCTTCCTGTGCCGACCTGGCCGCCCTGGTGGCGGCGTGGCCCGACGCCACCGACATCGTCTACCGGGCCTCGTCCCTCGCCCTCCTCCCCCTGGCCGACCTGGACGTGAAGCTGGTGGCCGGCGCCGGTTTCTCCATGCGCTACCGGGAGCTGGCCGGGCCGGCGGCCCGGGCCAACCTCCTGGCCCGGGTGGCGGCCGCCACCGAGGAGGGCAGCGGTTGGGTGCTGGTGTCGGAGATGGGCTCGGCGACGTCGGCCATCCTCTTCCCCTGGGTGCGGGTGGAGATGCACGTGCCCACCGGCATGGGTCTCAGCCAGACGGTGGAGGCCGATCCCGATACGGGCGCCGCCTACTTCCGCCTCGAGGTCGTCCGCCTCGATCCGGCCACCGGCGACCGGCTCGAACCGGAAGGGGACATCGCCATGGAGGAGTCGTTCGAGGACCGGGCCGAGTGGACGGCGGCCATCGAGGCGCAGCGCCGTCAGATCGAGAGCGGCGGCTCGGGCTGACGCGGCTGGGTCGGAGCCGGAGGCTCGGCCACCACGACCTCGACATCGGAGACGGCCCGCAGGGTGTTGGAGACGTAGCAGACGGCCTTGGCCCGTTCCACCAGGACGTCGAGGACGTCCCGGGGCATCCCCGAGGTGACCTCCAGGCTGAGGCGGGCGAACTTGGGTCCTTCGTAGGTGCCGGTGGCCGTGACCGACAGGTCGTCGAGCTTGATGTCGCGCTTCCTGGCCACGTGGTAGATGGCGAGCGTGAAGCACGAGGCCAGGGCGGCGAGGAGGAACTCGCTGGGCTGGGGGCCGGTGTCGTCCCCCCCGGCCGACTCGGGTTCGTCGGCCACCAGCTCGTGGCCGCGCACGTTCATCCGGGCCCGGTAGCCGCCCTCCCAGGTCGCCGCCACCGACATCGTCTTGGGCCGGCCTTCCGCCACCTTGGCCTCAGTGCCCGTGGTCGTGACGGTGACCGTGGTCGGCCGGACGGGCGGCCAGCGCCTCCGCCCGGAGCGCGATGTCGCCCGCCCCGACCACGCCCTCGGTGTCGAGCACCCGTTCCAGCGCCTCGAGCCAGCACGTGTAGTAGGACCAGTCGGAGTCGGGCGGGTGGTCGCGTTCCCAGCGCCCCACGGCGGCCATGAGCTGCCGGCGGAAGTCCTCCCACTCGAAGGCGCCGCCGGCGTGGAGGGTGACGGCCAGCCCGAAGGCCCGGCTCTCCCAGGGCTCGGTGAACACCAGCTCGCCGTTGGACCGCGGCGGGGCGGCCGGGCCGGCGATGTCCAGGTTCACTCCGGCAGCGCCACCTTGGCGATGCCGGTCATGGCGTCGCGGGTGACGAGGCGGGTCAGCTCCTCCTCGGACATGTCCTCGCTGCCCTCGGGCCGCTCGGGCAGGACCATGAATCGCACCTCGGAGCTGGAGTCGAACACCCGGATCTCCACGTCGTCGCCCAGGACCAGGCCGAACTCGGCCAGGAGGGCCCGCGGCTCGCGCACGGCCCGGGCCCGGTAGGCCGGGTCCTTGTACCAGGACGGCGGCAGGCCGAGGACGGGCCAGGGGTAACAGGAGCACAGCGTGCACACGATCATGTGGTGCAGGGTCGGGGTGTTCTCCACCACCTTGATGCACTCGCCCTGGGGGCCCTTGTACCCCAGTTCGGCGATGGCGGCGGTTCCGTCGGCCAGCAGGCGCTCCTTGTACTCCGGGTCGGTCCAGGCCTTGGCCACCACCTTGGCGCCGTTGAGCGGCCCGACGTCGTTCTCGTACATGGAGATGAACTTGTCCAGCACGGCCGGGTCGACCAGGCCCCGCTCGGTCAGGATGGCTTCCAGGGCCTCGGTCCGCAGGGAGGCGGGAATCCGTTCGGTGGCGGGGGTGGTCGTCACGAGGCCTCCTCCAGGTACGTCTCGTACAGGTCGATGTGGAGGGTGAAGCGCTCCCCCTCGGCACCCCACAGCTCGGCCGAGTCGAAGGCCACGTCGTAGACGTGCTGGGGGTTCTCGCCCTGGAAGTGGGCGTGGGTGTCGGGCAGGAGGGCCCCGGGATGCATGCCCTCCACCACGCCGGTGCGGCCCCTCACGTAGCGGGGGAGGCGGGTGTGGCCGCTCGGATGCAGGTCCTTGGCCCGCACCGTCTGGCCCACCTTGAAGCGGGGCTGGTCGTCGATCTGGCGGAGGGACCCCGGCCCGGTGGCGGTGTAGTCGGGCTTGTTGGGGGTGGGCTCGGGCGGCTCTCCGACGTCCTCGCCCCGCAGGCGCCGGGCCCGGGCGTCGATGGCCCCGGGGGCGAGGATGCCGCTGTCGATCAGCATCAGCTCGGCGCAGTTGAGCCAGCGGCCGTAGTAGCCGTCCACCAGGTAGTCGACGGGGTGGAGGCGGGACAGGGCATGGCGCATGGCGTCGAGGTTCTGTCCCGAGATCCGGTTGATGGCCAGGAGCGTCATGGCGAAGGCCCGACCCTCCCACGGCTCATGGAACGGCGGCTCGTCGGCCTCGTAGGTCACCGGGCCCCAACCCTGCATCCCGCCCATGTCGGCGATGCCGTCCATGCCCCCTCCTCACATGGTCACGAAAGGCGAGAGACGCCCGGCCTCCTACGAGGCCGGGCGTCCCATGAGCCCGATACCAGTCAGACCGTCCAGGTGTTGATCTGGAACGCCCCGGCCCGCCATGCGGTGAGGGCGGAGTCGAGGACGTCGAGCGGGTTGAAGGGCGTGATGCCCTCGATGAGGTCGTCCTCCCGGAAGCCGTAGAGAGCGCCCATGGCGAAGCGGCAGGCGTAGATCGTCGCCCCTTCCTTGAGGAGGGTCTTGATCTGGGTGTTGATGGCCATGTGGCCGGGGAAGGCCTCGTTGCCGACCGTGGGGTAGCCGCGGGAGCCGGAGGCGAGGAGGACTCCCGGTCCGTAGAGCACGATCTTCACGTCGAAGCCCTTGCGGACCAGCCGGGTGGAGGTCAGCAGGTTCACAAGAGCCACCGAGGACTCGTAGGGCACGCTGTGGATGAAGACGAAGGCCTGCTCACCCGGATTGGCCCGGATGTCCTCGAAGAGCTTCTCTTCGACGTTGTACAGGGTCTCGCCTTCCGCCACCTTGTGGTTGACGGTCTTGGGCATAGGGGACCTCCCTAAGGTCTGTTAGCCGGTGTTCGGGGATTGGAGATGTCGTGGGGATGAAGAGCAACAGCTGTGTCGGGCCGGCTCAGATCGCCGGCCGGCGGGTGGGGACAGGGGCACTGGACCAGTCCCGGCGGTGACTGCCGGGCATCCTGTTGATGGCCGCCAGGCGGACCTTCCAGGGCAGGCGGCGGTAGGTGGGGGCGAAGACCTGCCTCCAGAAGATCTCCTGGGCTCCTTTGGGGGGTGGCGGGCCCGGGCGCCCGTAGCGGGCGGCCATGCGGGTCTGGGCGTCGAGGAGGAGGTAGTGCTCCGAGTTCGACCGCAGCCAGCGGGCCCCTTGCAGGGCCTTGCCCCGTCCCTTCTCCACGCCGATTCCCAGGTTCACCGTCAGCTCCTCACGCTGGCCAGCCCGTTCTGGGCGGCCACGGCGATGGGCTCGTTGAGGGCCCCGATGGGCGGGGAGTAGACGTTCTCCATGAAGGCCAGGTCGGTGAGGGTGACGCCCATCCGCACCGCCATGCCGAGGAAGTCGGCTCGCTCCTTGATGCCCTCTCCTCCCACCAGCTGGGCCCCGATCAGGCGCAGGCTACCGGGCTCGGCGAGCAGCTTCACGGTGACCTTCTTCACGTCCGGGTAGTACCGGGCCCGGGAGATCCCCGTAGCCTTGCCCAGGACGTAGTCGATGCCCAGCGCGCCGGCCTGGGCCTCGCTGTAGGCGACGCCGCCGAGGAGCCAGCGGCCGGCGGTCATGGCCCAGGGAACGTAGGCCGGCTGGTAGGTGCGCCGGCCGCCGGCGGCGTTGGTGCCGGCCACCCGGCCCTGGGCGTGGGCGTGGCTGGCCGAGTCCTGGAGGGGGAAGCGGGCGACGCCGGCGGGCAGGTCGATGCAGTCGCCGGCGGCCCACACGCCGGCGGTCGAGGTGGCCATGCGCTCGTCGACCACGATGCCCCCGGTCGGCGAGATCTCGAGGCCGGCGCCGGCGGCCAGGGTGTTGGCCACGGGGGTCCGGGTGCACACCACCACCAGGTCGGCGGGCAGCTCGCCCTCGGAGGTCCGCACCCCGCCCACCTTGTGGGCCTCGCCCGCCAGGTACTCCTCGACCCGGGTGTTGAAATGGGCCTTCACCCCCATCTCGGCCCACGACTCCTCCACCGGGCCGGCGATCTCGGCGTCGACGGCCCCGGAAAGGGCCGAGGCGTGCGCGTCGATGAGGTGGGTTTCGATGCCCCGCTGGGCCAGCGCCGCCACCACTTCCACGCCCGCCGGGGTGGCGTCCACCACCACGGCGACCTTGACGTCGGCCAGGGCCTGGTCCCACTCCGCCACCGCCGGGAGGCTGCCGACGGTGTAGAGGCCGGCGAGGTCCGTCGGCACTCCGGCCGGGGCCCCGCCCGGCGTGCCTTCGGTGAGGACGAGGCGATCCCAGTTGAGGGTGCCCCGGCCCTCGGCGTCCACCGTGCGCTTGCCGGTGTCCAGGGCCGTGACCGACGAGACGGTGGTCACCTCGGCCGACGGATCGGTGGCCCGGGCGGCCGCGGCGGCGCCCACGGCACCGGCTCCGTTTCCCACGACGACGATCCTTGCCGGCACGCCCACCCCGCATTCACGATACGTGAGGAGGCATTGACTATACTGATTGCAGTCCGCTCGTCAAGTGGGTCTGACGGGTGCCGGACTCGAGGGGGCGAAGTGAAGGAGCAGGCAGCCGTCGGTGGCTCGGACAGCAGCCCTCCGACCGTCCGGGGAGTACCGGGATCGCTGAACGAGATCGTCACCTCCATCGGTCCCAAACTGAGGGAGTTGCGCCTCCAGCGGGGCCTGTCGCTCCAGCAGCTGGCCGACCGGGCTGACGTCTCGGCGGCGGCCATCCACAAGATCGAACGCTCGGGGATGGTGCCCACCATCACCACTCTGCTCAAGCTGGCCGCCGCCCTGAACCGGCCCGTGGCCTACTTCGTGAACGAGGACGCCGAGGAGACCGGTCCGGCCGTGTTCATCCCCGCCGACGAGCGCCGGGTGGTCTACACGTCCCACCGCGGCATCGACCTGGGGGGCATCTCCGGTCCCTACGGCCGCTTCTTCCTGGCCGGGGCGCTGGCCGAGGTGGAGCCGGGGGCGTGCAGCGGCGACAACCCCATGGAGCATCCCGGCGAGGAGCTGGTGTTCGTGCTCGACGGGACCATGACCTTCGAGGTCGACGGCCGGGAGTACCGCCTGGGCAAGGGCGACGCCGTCCACTTCCGCACCGACCGGCCCCACAAGTGGGGGAACCCGGGACGCCAGACGGCCCGGGCGGTCTGGATGGCGCTCCGCCCGATGTAGTCCCGCTCAGGTGGGGCGCCAGCCGGCGTCGAGGAGGCCGTCGAGGAAGAGGCGGGGGGTGGCGGCGAGGGGCTCACCGGCCCGGCTCACCACGTGCCAGGCCCGCTCCAGGGGCAGGGGGCCATGGCTCCACTCCTCGAGCAGGCCCTCGGCCAGTTGGTCGGCGATGGCGTCGCGGGAGATGAGGCTCACGCCGAGGCCGATGAGGACGCTGTTGACGATGGCGCCGTTGGACCCGAGGTTGAGGATCCGGGGGCTGAGATCGAGCTGGGAGAACACCTCCTCGGCCGCCGCCCGGGTGCCGGAGCCGGGTTCGCGGAGCAGCCAGGTGGCCGCCCTCAGCTCGTTGCTGGTCACGGCCCGTGCCGCCGGCCGGCCCCGCCGGCGGCGGGTGAGGGGCTGGGTCGGGGCCGACACCACCACCAACTGGTTGGGGAGCATGGCCAGGCTGTCGGCGCCGGCCGGCGGCCGGCCGCCGATGGCCAGGTCGGCCTCGTGGTGGGCCAGCAGATCCCAGATCCGCTGCCGGTTGCCGACTTCGAGGGAGACGTCGGCCCGGGGGTGGCGGGCCAGGAAGTCGGCGAGCAGCCTGGGGGCCAGGTTCTCGCCGGCGCTGGTGACCGCGGCCAGCCGGAACCGGCCCCGGCCGGGTTCGACGGCTCCGCCGGCGGCGGCGACGGCCTCGTCCGCCATCCCCAGGATCCGGCGGGCGTAGCCGGCGAACACCGTCCCCGCCGGCGTGAGGCGCAGGCCCCGGCCCTCCCGGGCCACCAGGGCCACGCCGACCTCTTTCTGGAGCGCGGCGAGGGCGGCGGAGACCGCGGGCTGGGTGACGACGAGGCGGTGGGAGGCGGCCCGTCCCGACCCCGTCTCGGCCACCGCCAGGAAGGTGCGCAGCTGCCCGAGCGTCATGGTCCGGTCCTCCCGCCGTCTCCCCGTCGATTAAGCGATCGTTTCAGTGTATTCCAGGAAGTCTCAATCGACAGGTGAAACATCAGGTGCGACGATCTCCCGGGGTGAGGAAGTGTCGACGGTGCCGTTGAACTGGAAGAGCGAAGCCGCCTGCGAGGGCCGGACCGAGTTGTTCTTTCCCATCCATGCCGAGCGCCGTGATTTCCGGGACCGCCGGGAGCAGGAAGCCCGAGCCTTGTGCGTGGAGTGCCCCGTGATGGAGGCGTGTCGGAAGTGGGCCCGCGAGCGGCGGGAGTACGGCTTCTGGGGCGGCGAGTCCGAAGAGGAGCGAGCGGGCGCGGGCTACCCCGTGGCCCTGCCCGTCGGGCGGGTGGCCCGGGTCATCCGGGAGCGGGCGAAAGCCCGCAGCACCTCGCTGTGCCCCGAGCCCCTCGGGTCCGAGGTGGCCTTCTCCCGCACCGGCTGAGCGCGAAAAACGGAGGTGTTTCGGCCCTCCTGCGCGCGCCACGCGTCGGCAACATCCCGCTCGGTCACCGCTTTTGGCGGGTCCGCCGGATGGCGGTTAGCGTGCCTGGCTTCGGCTGCCTGAGGGAGCAGGTGAGCTGATGTTCGACTTGACCATCAAGAACCTGGCCCGGTGCCTTCTGGTGTTGTGCTGCCTGCTGGCGGCGGTGTCCCCGGCCCCGGCCGGCGGGGAGGCCAGTGACGGCGCGCCCTCCCTGGCCGAGATGAAGCGGGAGGCGAACCTCGCCGCCGCCCGCTGGAGCCGGGCCCGCTCCGAGCAGGTGCGGATCGGGCGCCAGGTCACGGGACTGAAGGAGAAGGTCGGTGACCTCGAGCGCCGCATCGCCCTGCTGCGTCAGGCGGCCACCCGGGGAGCGGCCAGCATGTACCAGCGGGACCCGGTGGTGGACTCCGTCGCCGGCCTGGGCGACGCCGGGGCCGCCCTGGACTCGGCCCGGCGGACGAAGCTGATCGGAACGGTCAACGAGCTGGCCGGTGCGGCGGTGCTGACGCTCGGGGAAGCCGCCGATCAGCTGCGCACCCAGCGGCTCGCCCTCGACGCCAAGCGCCACCAGCAGGACGAGGTGGTGGTCGAGCTGGCCGGCGAGCGGCGGGCGGTGGAGGGTCGCCTCAAGGTCATGGCCAAAGCGGCCAAGGAGGAGCGGACGCGTGAGCTGGCGGCGGCCAGGATGGCGGCCCGGGCCAGCCGGAGCCAGCCGGCGCAGGTCGTCCGGGCCCGGCCCGGCCTCGGGGGGAGCTTCATCTGTCCCATCAACGGCCCGGTGGCCTTCAGCAACGACTGGGGCGACGGGCGGGGGCACCGGGGCAACGACCTCATGAACCCGAGGGGGACGGAGAACGTGGCCGTGGTGCCCGGGACCATCTCCACGCGGCGGTGGGGCGGGGGAGCGGGCCTGACCGCCTTCCTGACCGGGGACGACGGGCACACCTACGTGTACATGCACCTGCTCGAGCTGGTGGGCGCCTACCCCCGCCATGTGGAGCATGGTGAGGTGGTCGCCCTCACCGGGAAGTCGGGGAACGCCTCGGCCTACCACACCCACTTCGAGTTCCACCCCGGGCACGGAGCCGCGGTCAACCCCTACCCGCTCATCTCCGCCCACTGCTGAGGCCCCGACGGGAACGTCAGCGGGTCGTCGGACGGCCGGCGGGGCCGGAGAGGGAGCGAACCAGGTCCTGGAGCTCGAGGAGCTCGCCTTCGATTCGGCCCAGCCGTTCGCGGTCATGGCGGACGTCGGCGGAGACGAGCAGGGCCGAACCCATGGCCACCGCGGTGAGGCCGCCGATCCCGCCGCTGGCCAGATAGGGCAGCTGGAGCACCTCGGTGTCGGCTCCGCTCACGCCGATGTAGCCGAGGATCACCAGCACGGCGCCCACCACCAGGAGGGCCCAGCCCGCCTTCTGGCGCCAGTCGTCGGTGTCGCCGGCGCGGGCGGTGGCGTCCCCGCTGGTGGTCTCGGGAGCTGCTTCGTGCACGGCCATCGGTCCTCCTCGTGGTGCGACGGACGAATGGGTCAGGGGGTGGACGCCGCCCGCAGGATGCGGCGGACGATCAGGGCACCCGGGGCGGCCAGGGCGATCAACCCCGACAGCGTCGACCAGTCGGCCGACTCCGCCGGGACCGTGTTGGTGGCGGCCTGACCGACGCGGCCGGGGACGGGAGCGGGGGCGGCCAGGGAGGCGGTCGCCCCCTCGACCGCCGGCGCCGGGCTGGGCGCAGGTGTCGGCGAGCCCGGAATCCGGACGGTGACGAACCGGTCGGGAGTCGCATCGACGGCAGGTGTGCCGCCGAAGCTGTCGACCGGGAGGATCACACCGGGGGCCTGCGCCGGGAGATCGGTCACCGGGGCCGGCACGGTGGTCTCCTCACCCAGCCCCTGGGGCTCGTTGTGCACCGCCCGAGCCCTGACGGAGACCCGGCCCATGACGATGCCCACGCCGAACTCCCGGTCGGGCTGGTCGAAGCGCACCTCGACGCCGCCCAGGTCGAGCCGGCTCTCGGTGCCGTCGGGTGACTCCACCCTGGTGTCGGGGAGGCGCCGGAAGGAGATGCCGGCCTGGGCGAGCAGCGTGTCGACGGGGGTCGCGGCCGGGGCCTCCCCGCCGGCCCCTCCCACCTGGAGGCCGTTGGGGGTGAGGACCACTGAAGTGCCCATCAGGGTGGCGCCGGTCATCACCACCGACCCGGCGGCCTTCGCCCCACCGGGGTTGCCGTCGGCGGTGGCTTCCCCGGCGGCCGACAGCATCTGGATGACGAGGGCCCCGCCGCCCAGCCGCACGTCCTTCATGACCACGTCGGCGGCTGAGCGCACGGCCGTGCCGGCCAGGCCGGCGGTGCTGTGAGCCAGTCCGGAGTCCACCGAGAGCTCGGGCGAGGGGGCGAACTCCCCGTAGACGGCCTCCCCCGACGACGAGGTGGCGTCGCTGTGGCCGGACGACTGGGGCAGGCGCCCGCCCCCGCCCCCGCTGATCGGGAAGGCCTCGGCCGTGCCCTCCAGCGGACCCTGGGGGAACAGGGTCTCGGTGGTGCCGGGCGGGGGCGGGAAGCCCTGCTGGAAGGCGGCGGCGCTGAGGAGGAAGCCGGGGTAGAACACGGCGTGCAACCCGTGGGAGGCACCGTTGCTGGCCTCGCTCAGGCTGTACGGGGTGAAGGTCTCGAACAGGGCCGGCACGGCCAGGGAGTCGGCCACGCCCCCCACCTCGGCCCGGGCCTCGTAGATGTCGGGTGCCTCCGGGCCGGCTGCCGCCGCGGCGGAGGAAGCTTGGTCCTCGGCGCCCGAGGGCACCGCCACCCAGGGCACGGCGAGCGCCCCCGCCATCACCACGACCGCCATCCGCCCGGCCTGCCGGCCCCTCGTCCCCCCGCTTCCGGTCACGGTAAGCCTCCTTCGTCATGCGCCGTCTTCCGGCGGCGTCCCCCGAGATAGGCGGCGACGAGGTCGTCGGCCGCGCCGGCTTCGGCGGCCGGCCCCGAAAACGTCGGCCGGCCCCGGTCCAGCACCACCACCCGGTCGGCCAGGGCCAGGGCCCGGGAGGCGTACTGCTCCACCAGTACGATCCCCACCCCGCTCCCGGCCAGGGTGGCCGCCTCGTCGTAGAGCCGGTCGACAGCCACCGGGGAAAGGCCGAGTGCCGGCTCGTCGAGGAGCGCGTACCGGGGCCGGGCGGCCAGGAGCCGGCCGAGGGCGACCAGCGCCTGCTCCCCGCCCGACAGTGACCCCACCCGGCGGTCCGACCACGTCTCGAGCTCGGGGATGTGGGCGGCGGCCCGGGCCCGGGCCTCCCGGACGGCTCCCGCCCGCTCCCCGTACGCCCCCAGCGACAGGTTCTGAGCCACGGTGAGGCGGCGGAACAGTCCCCGGCCCTGGGGTATGTGAGCCACGCCCGCCCTCCGAACGGCCGCGGGGTGGTCCACGGGGGACCCGTCCACCGTCACCGAACCGGCGTGTCGCACCAGTCCGGACACCGCCCGCAGGGCGCTGGTCTTCCCCGCGCCGTTGGGGCCGAGGAGGGCGAGCACCTCGCCCGGCTCGACGGTGAAGGAGAGGGCCGAGACGGCCCGCACCCCGCCATAGGCGACCGAGAGGTCCTCAACGGCGAGCACGGGCCACCTCCTCGCGGAGGTCGAGCGTCTGCAGCGATCCGGCCGCGGTCCCCAGGTAGGCGGCGATCACCAAGGGGTCGGCGGCCACGGTGGCCGGCGTTCCCTCGGCCAGCAGCCGGCCCTGGTCGAGGACCACCACCCGCTCGGCCAGCCGGCCCACCACGGCCATGTCGTGCTCCACCAGGAGGACGGCCATGCCCAGCTCGTGGCGCAACTCGTCGAGCAGGTCGCAGAGGTCGTCGGCCTCGGCGGGGTCCATGCCGGCGGTGGGCTCGTCGAGGAGGAGCAGGCGGGGGCCGGCGGCCAGGGCCAGTCCGACCTCGAGCGCCCGCAGGCTGCCGAAGGGAAGGTCCCCCGGCCGGGCGCCCGCCCGCTCCGCCAGACCGAGGCGGTGGAGCAGGCGGCTGGCGGTGGCGGCGGGCCTCTCCCCGGCGGGACGCAGGTGGGAGGCGGCCACCAGGTTCTCGGCCACGGTCAGGCCGGCGAACACCCGGGCGGCCTGGAAGGTGCGGCCCAGCCCCCGGCCGGCCCGCCGCTCGGGAGGGAGGTCGGTGACGTCGGCGCCGTCGAGGAACACCCGGCCCCGCGTGGCGGGCAGGGTTCCGGTGACGGCGTCGAAGAGGGTCGTCTTGCCGGCGCCGTTGGGGCCGATGAGGGCGACGGCCTCGCCGTCGGCCACCCGCAGGGTGACGCCGTCGACGGCCCGCACGCCGCCGAAGGCGACCACCAGCCCCTCCACCCGCAGCAGTGATCGCCGGGGCCGCCGGGCCGGTGGGGACGGCGGCGGCTGGGGCGGCGGCAGGTCGGGAACGGGCCGACGGTCGAGCCCGAGGAGACCGGCGAGGCCGCCGGGCCGGAAGGCGAGGACGACCACCAGGGCGACGCCGTAGACGAGGATGACCCGGCCCTGGAGGAAGCGGAAGGGATCGACCCGGGCGATCTCGGGCAGGGCGGCGCCCATGACCCCGCCCAGCGCCGCTCCCACCGGGGCGCCGAGCCCGCCGATGACGGCCATGCCCAGGAAGTTCAGGGCGTCGAAGATGGTGAACGTCTCGGGAGTGACGGCCTGGCGCAGGGAGGCGGCCAGGCCGCCGGCGAAGGCCGCGATGGTGCCGGCCAGCACGAAGGCGGCCAGCCGGTAGCGGCCCACGGGCAGGCCGAGGG
>JBOGFE010000633.1:0-14101 GCA_050741935.1 Acidimicrobiia bacterium
GTCCATAGCAAGGACCATCATTCGCGCCGGGGTCTGCTCATGCTCGTGGGCCGGAGACGCCGGCTGCTCGATTACCTCCGCCGCAACGACGTGGAGAGGTACCGGGCGCTCATCGCCCGACTCGGCCTGCGCCGATAGGGACCCCTCTCGAGGAGCGGCTCGCCGCTCCTCGTTCGTTTTCTGAGTCAAATTGCCAAGCTGGGGGCGGCGACGGCGACGTCGGTTGTCAGTCGCCAGCGTCCGGGGGTGACGTCCTCCGGAGGGTGGCGACTGGGAACCGGCTCCGCCCCGCCGCCCGAATCGAAAAGGAGCTGTGATGACCGACCCGATCGCGGTGTCGGCCCCCATCGGGCAGACCGGCAAGTCCCTGTCCTTCGAAACGGGGGTCCTCGCCTCCCAGGCCGACGGGGCGGTACTCGCCCGCATCGGCGACACCACCGTCCTGGCCACGGCCGTGTCCAGCAAGGCTGTGCGGGAGGGCATCGACTTCTTCCCCCTCACCGTCGACGTCGAGGAGCGCATGTACGCCGCCGGGAAGATCCCCGGCTCGTTCTTCCGCCGGGAGGGCCGCCCCACCGAGCAGGCCATCCTCACCTGCCGGCTGACCGACCGGCCCCTGCGGCCGTCGTTCCCCAAGGGGTTCCGCAACGAGACCCAGATCGTGTCCACCATTCTCGGTGCCGACCTGGAGAACCCCCACGACGTCCTGTCCATCAACGCCGCCTCGGCCGCCCTCATGGTCTCGGGCATCCCCTTCGCCGGTCCCATCGGCGCCGTGCGCCTGGCCCACCACGAGGGCGCCTGGCTGGCGCACCCCACCTATCAGGAGGGCGACGCCTCCACCTTCGAGCTGGTGGTGGCCGGCCGGCGCCTCGACAACGGTGACATCGCCGTGATGATGGTGGAGGCGGGCGGGACCGAGGCGGCCTGGGAGCTCTACCAGGCCGGTGCACCCCTGGTGACCGAGGAGGTCATCGCCGAGGGCCTGGAGGAGGCGAAGCGCTGGATCAACGATTCCATCGAGATCCAGCTCGAGTTGCGGGCCAAGGTGGAGGAGGCCAACGGGCCCATCGAGCCCATGGCCTACGAGATCGTGGCCGACTACTCCGAGGAAACCTTCGCGGCGGTGGAGGCGGCCGGCCGGGCCCAGGTGGCCGAAGCTCTCACGATCGCCGACAAGACCGATCGCAACGCCCGCCTGGACGAGATCGCCGCCGAGCTGTCGGCCACCCTGGCCGGCACCCCCGATGCGCCCGGGGAGCACTCCGAGGTGGCGGTGAAGCGAGCGTTCCGCAGCCTCCAGAAGGAGGTCGTGCGCGCCCGGATCGTGACCGAGGGCACCCGGATCGACGGGCGCACCCCGACCGACCTCCGGGGGCTGTCCGCCCAGGTGGGCCTGCTGCGCACCGCCCACGGCACCGGGTTGTTCCAGCGGGGGGAGACCCAGGTCCTGTCGGTGGCGACGCTGGGCATGCCCCGCCTGGAGCAGATGCTCGACACCATCGGCATCGACGACGCCAAGCGCTACATGCACCACTACAACTTCCCGCCTTTCTCCACCGGGGAGACGGGCCGGGTGGGTTCCCCGAAGCGGCGTGAGATCGGCCACGGGGCCCTGGCCGAGCGGGCCCTGCTGCCGGTCGTGCCGCCGGTGGAGGAGTTCCCCTACGCCCTGCGGGTCGTCTCCGACGTCCTGTCCTCCAACGGGTCGACCTCCATGGCCTCGGTCTGCGGCTCGACCCTGTCGCTGATGGACGCCGGCGTCCCCATCAAGGCGCCGGTGGCCGGCATCGCCATGGGCCTGGTCTTCGCCGAGGGCAAGTACACGGCGCTCACCGACATCCTCGGAGCCGAGGACGCCTTCGGGGACATGGACTTCAAGGTGGCGGGCACGGCCGAGTTCGTGACCGCCCTCCAGCTCGACACCAAGATCGACGGGCTCCCGGCCGAGGTCCTGGGCGACGCCCTGCGCCAGGCCAAGGACGCCCGCCTCAAGATCCTCGAGGTCATGGCCGACGCCATCGACGCCCCGCGGGACGAAGTGGCCGAGTCGGCGCCCAAGATCATCAGCTTCCAGATCCCGATGGACCGGATCGGTGAGGTCATCGGCCCCAAGGGCAAGGTCATCAACACGATCCAGCAGGAGACCGGCGCCGACGTCAACGTCGACGACGACGGCCAGCACGGCACCGTCACCATCGGCGGGCGCGACGGCGGGGCGGTCAACGAGGCCCGCCGGCTCATCGAGCTCATCCTCCACCCGCCGGAAGCCGAGATCGGTGCCATCTACGCCGGCAAGGTGGTCAACATCACCAAGTTCGGCGCCTTCGTCAACATCCTGCCCGGCCGGGACGGGCTGCTCCACATCTCCAAGCTGGGCGGCGGCAAGCGCGTCGACCGGGTGGAGGACGTGCTCTCGCTCGGCCTGGAGGTGAGCGTGCGGGTCGACGACGTCGACCCCCAGGGCAAGGTCTCGCTCTCGCTGGCCAAGCCCCTCGAGGGGTTCGAAGGCGGCGGTGGCGGCGGCGACGCCGACGGGCCGGCGGAGGACCGACCCCGGGGCAACGGCGGCGGGGGAGCGGTGCGCGCCCTGGAGGGCGACCGTGACCTGGTCTCCTTCGACGACAACTGGGACCGCACGGCCAAGGACGAGTTCGGCGAGCTGGGCCCGACCGACGTGCCCGGCGTCCGCTCCCGTTCCGATGACCGGGGGGACCGGGACCGCGACCGTGACCGGGGCGGCCGTGACCGTGGCCGGGGCCGCGGCGGCGACCGCCGGGGCGGGCGCCGCTAGTGGGCCCTCGGCGGATCACGCGCCCTTGATGACCGACAACGGCGAGGCCGTTCGCCGCACCCGGCTCGACAACGGCATCCGGGTGGTCACCGAAGCGCTGCCGGAGCTGCGCTCGGTGGCCATCGGGTTCTGGGCCGGCACCGGCTCGCGTGACGAGCCCGACGAGCTGGCCGGTGCCAGCCACTTCCTCGAGCACCTGCTGTTCAAGGGCACCGACCGCCGCAGCGCCCAGGACATCGCCGAGACGGTGGAGGCGGTGGGCGGCGAGATGAACGCCTTCACCACCAAGGAGTACACCGCCTACTACGTGCGGATCCTGGACGAGAGCTACGACCTCGCCCTCGACATCCTCTCCGACGTCATCTGGTCGCCCGCCTTCCGCCCCGACGAGGTGGACTGCGAGCGTCAGGTGATCCTGGAGGAGATCCGGATGCACGAGGACACGCCCGACGAGCTCGTCCACTCGATCTTCGCCGAGGCCCTCTTCCCGGCCCAGACCATCGGCCGGGAGGTGCTGGGCCGGGTGGAGTCCATCGAGGCCATGACCCCGGCCCAGATCGCCGCCTTCCACGGGCGCCACTACAAGGGCGGCAACATGGTGGTGGCGGCGGCCGGGAACCTCGACCACGACCAGATCGTGGCCGAGGTGGAGCAGCGCTTCGCCGGCGAGGTGGGGGACCGGGAACCCCGGGTCAACGCCGAGGTCCGCCCGGCGGGGGCCAAGCGGGTCGTCACCCGACCCACCGAGCAGGCCCATCTGGTGCTGGGCATGCCCGGGCTGTCCCGCTCCGATCCCGACCGCTACGCCCTCTCCGTGCTGAACCACGTTCTCGGCGGCGGGATGTCGTCGCGCCTGTTCCAGGAGATCCGGGAGCGGCGGGGCCTGGCCTACTCCGTGTACTCCTACCGGGCCGCCTTCGAAGACGCCGGGATGTTCGCCATCTACGCCGGCACCGCCCCCTCGCGGGCCCCCGAGGTCCTCTCCATCGTCTGTGCGGAGCTCGACCGCCTGGTCGCCGACCAGGGCCTGGCCGAGGGCGAGCTGGAGCGGGCCAAGGGCCACTTCAAGGGCCAGCTGGCGCTGTCGCTGGAAGGGTCGTCCCCCCGCATGGAACGGCTCGGGCGCTCCGAGCTCACCGCCGGCGAGGTCCTGGACATGGACGAGCTGGTGGCCCGCATCGACGCCGTCGAGCCGGAGGACATCGCCCGGGTCATCGACCGGGTGATCGACGGCTCGCCCCGGGTCCTGGCCGCCGTGGGCCCCATCGAGGCCTCCGACCTCGAGCCCCGCGCCGGCGAGGCCGAGATCCTGATGGTGTGACCGTGGGCCACGGGGAGATCTACGCCGAGACCCGGGAGCGGGTCACCGCGCTGGTCCGGTCCCTGTCTCCCGAGGAGCTCGCCGGGAGGGTGCCCACGACCCCGGACTGGAGCCCGCGCGACATCGTCGGGCATCTGGCCGGTGTCGCCTTCGACGCCGTCACCGGCAACATCGAGGGGCTCGGCACCGACCCCTGGACCGCCGTCCAGGTCGACGCCCGCCGGGGGATGGCGCTCGAGGAGGTCCTGGCCGAATGGGAGGGCCACTCCAAGATCATGGAGCCGGTCCTCGACACCGCCCCGCCCCCCGTCCTGCGGATGATCGCCGACTGCTACCTGCACGAGCAGGACATCCGGGGCGCGGTCGGCCGGCCCGGCGCCCGGGATGCCTCCGCCGTCGACGTGGCCCTCGACATCGTGCTCTTCGGGCTGGGCTCCCGCCTCGTCGCCGCCGGCCTGCCCGGCCTCCGCTTCCGGGCGGGAGAGCGGGAGTGGGCCGCCGGCTCGTCGCCGCCGGGCGCCACGGTGACGGCGCCGGACGCCTACGAGCTGCTGCGGTGCCTCTACTCCCGGCGGAGCTGGGCCCAGGTGGCGGCGCTGGGCTGGGAGGGTGACGAGGCCGAGCGCTACGTGGACACCTTGGGCCGGTTCCCCTTCGCCATCCGGGACATCGTCGAGTGATCCGGGCCCGATGATCAGGGTTGGCGTCTTCGGCGCCGGCGGTCGGATGGGCGCCACGGTGTGCCGGGCCGTGGCCGGGGCCTCCGATCTGGAGCTGGTGGCGGCGGTCGACCCGCCCTGCGCCGGCGACGGGGTCGAGGGGCTCACCATCGGCGACTCGGCCGAAGCCCTGGCCGGGGCCGGGGCCGAGGTGGCCGTCGACTTCACCCACGCCGGTGCCGCCCGGGAGAACCTGCGCTGGTGCGCCGCTCACGGGGTCCACGCCGTGGTCGGCACCACCGGGCTGTCGGTGGAGGACCTGGCCGAGTTGGAGGAGCTGTTCGGGGCGGGCCCGGCCAACGCCGTGGTGGCCCCCAACTTCGCCATCGGCGCCGTGCTCATGATGCGCCTGGCCGCCCTGGCCGCCCCGTGGATGGACAGCGTCGAGATCATCGAGCAGCACCACGACAACAAGGTCGACGCCCCGTCGGGCACGGCGCTTCTCACCGCCGCCCGCCTGGCCGAGGCCAAGGACACCTGGGGTCCCGATCCGACGAAGAGCGTGGTGCTCGAAGGGGCCCGGGGCGGCGCCGGTCCGGCCGGGATCCGCGTCCACTCCGTGCGCCTGCGCGGCCTGGTCGCCCACCAGGAGGTGCTCTTCGGGACGACTGGTCAGTCGCTCACGATCCGCCACGACTCCTACGACCGCACCTCGTTCATGCCCGGGGTGCTGCTGGCCGTACGCCAGGTGGGGGAGCGGCCCGGCCTCACCGTCGGCCTCGACTCCCTCCTCGGGTTCTAGGCCCTCCGCTAGTCGAAGTCGGACGTCCGGAACCGGTCGAGCCGGCGCCGGTCCCGCTTCGTCGGGCGGCCGCTCCCCGGCTCCCGGGCGAACACGGGGACGGTCTCCTCTTTGCGGGGGACGGGCGGGCTGTGGTCCACCAGGCACTCGGCGGCCACGGCCGCGCCGACCCGCTTGTCGACGATGCGGACGACCTCGAGGATCCGGTCCCGGTGGTGGAGCCGGGTCTCGATCCGGTCCCCGGGGCGCACGGTGGTGGCCGGCTTGGCCGGGTTGCCGTTGACCTTCACGTGCCCACCGCTGCAGGCCTCGGTGGCCGCCGAGCGGGTCTTGTAGAGCCGTATCGCCCACAGCCACCGGTCGACTCTGGTTGTCTCTGTGCTCATGGCTCTTCGCCTGGCGGCTCATCGCGATGCGACTGGGGGCCCCTGCCCCAGTCGCGGGGGGCGAAGATGCGGGCCAGCTCGGCGGGGGCGACCTCCTCCAGCTGGGCGTAGGTGCACGAGGCCGGGTCGCGGTCGTCCCGGAAGCGCACGAACTGGCCGGAGTGGCGGAGCCGGTCGCCCTGGAGGTGGTCGTAGCGCACCTCCACCACCAGCTCGGGGCGGAGCGGCTCCCAGCTCAGGTCCCGGCCCGCGTTCCAGCGGCTCTGGGCGCCCGGCATCCGGGTGCCCTCGTCGCCGGAATGCGCCCAGGCCGCCCACGGGTGACCCTCGAGGGCACGCTCCCGGTAGGGGGTGAGCACGTCGACCAGCTCCTTGCGCCTGGCCATGGGAAAGGCCGAGGTCACGCCGATGTGGTGGAGGTCGCCGCCGTCGTCGTAGAGGCCGAGCAGCATCGACCCGATGACCGGCCCGCTCTTGTGCCAGCGGAAGCCGGCCACCACGCAGTCGGCCGTCCGCTCGTGCTTCACCTTCAGCATGACCCGCTCGTTCTCCCGGTACGGGAGTCCCACGGGCTTGGCGACCACCCCGTCGAGGCCGGCCCCCTCGAAGGCGGCGAACCACTCGGCGGCCACCTCCCGGTCCGAGGTCGCCGGGGTGAGGTGGAGGGGCGGGCTGACCCCCGCCAGCACCGCCTCCAGGCGCTGCCGGCGCTCGGACTGCGGGGCCGGGCGCAGGTCCTCGTCACCCACGGCCAGGAGGTCGAAGGCCACGAAGGAGGCCGGCGTCTGCTGGGCCAGGAGCCGGACCCGGCTGTCGGCCGGATGGATGCGCTGCAGCAGGGCATCGAAGTCGAGGCGGCCATCCGGCCCGGCGATGACGATCTCGCCGTCGAGCACGCACTTCTCGGGCAGTTGCTCCCGCAGCGGCTCCATCAGCTCCGGGAAGTACCGGGTCATGGGCCGCTCGTTGCGGCTCCCCAGCTCCACCTCGGCCCCGTCCCGGAACACGATGCAGCGGAACCCGTCCCACTTGGGTTCGAAGAGCATGCCTTCCCCCGAGGGAAGCTCCCGCGAGAGCTTGGCCAGCATGGGGGACACGGGGGGCATGACGGGGAGATCCACAGCCCGGGATTCTTTCAGGCGTAGCGTCACGGCGGTGAGCGACGTGCGGGACCGGGTGATGGACGGAGCCTTGGCCTGCATCGGGCGCTACGGGATGGCCAAGACCACCGTCGACGACGTGGCCCGGGCCTCCGGGGTGTCGCGGGCCACCATCTACCGGTACTTCCCCGGCGGGCGGGACCAGGTCGTGGCCGATGTCGTCGCCTGGGAGACGGGCCGGTTCTTCCAGCGCCTGGGCGAGGCGGTGGCGGCCGCTCCCGACCTGGCCTCCCTCGTGGAGGAGGCGCTGCGCTTCGCCCACGAGGCGGTGGCCGAGCACCAGGTGCTGCAACGGGTGCTCGCCACCGAGCCCCACCGCCTCCTGCCCGTGCTCACCACGTCCTCGGACCGGATCCTGCCGCTGGTGGCCGGGTTCCTGGTCCCCTACCTCGAGCGGGAGCGGGCCGCCGGCCGGCTCCGCCCCGGCGTCGAGGTGGAGCGGGCCGCCGACTTCCTGGCCCGGATGCTCCTGTCCTGGATCAGCGCCCCCGGCACCTGGAACCTCGACGACCCCGCGCAGACGAGGACGCTGGTGCGCGGCCAGCTCCTGGCCGGCATCCTCCAGGGGGGCGACCCGGGTTAGCGGCGGGCGGCGCAGCCGATGAGGACCGTGTCGCCCTCGACGTCGCGCAGGGTGTCCTCCGCGTCATCGCTGCGGGCGCGGTCCTCGCCGTCGCCGCCGTAGACGGCGTCGGGATCGTTGTTCTCCGCGCAGAAGACGTCGTCGCCGTCGCCGCCGAACAGGCGGGTGTTGCCGTGCTTGTCGGAGCGGAGGAGATCCTCACCGCCGAGCCCGCACCCGATGGCACCCTCGGGGACGAACAGCACGTCGTCGGCGTCCGTACCGACGATCTGCTCGCGGGGGTCGTCCCGGTGGCCGGGGCACTTCTCCGTCACGTCCTTCTTCGGCTCGTCCTGCTTCGGATCGTCCTGCGCCCCGTACGCCGGGACACTCAGGGCCGCCAGCAAGCCGGCCACCACGAGCACGCTCTTGCGCCTCATCTCCGCCTCCTCCTCGGGACACCCACTCCCGGGCTCCTCGGGACACCCGCTCCCGGGCTCCTCGGGACACCCGCTCCCGAGCTCCTCGGGACACCCGCTCCCGAGCCCGGTGTTAACAGAGTTGTCTCTGTTATAGACGTGACGAGAGGGAGTGAGCAAGGCGCGGTTCATTTGACGATGAGACAAAATCAGTCTTAACATCTCACAATGGTCTTCGAGACGGTGACGAGCGCTGAGGCCGCCCTCGACCGCCGGATCGTCGACGCCACCCTCACCCTGATCGCCCGCTACGGCCTGGCCAAGCTCACCGTCGACGACGTCGCCCGGGGAGCGGGCTGCTCCCGCGCCACGCTGTACCGCTACTACCCCGGCAAGCAGGCCGTGCTGGCCGCGGTGGTGGCGGCGGAGACGGCCCGGCTGACGGCCGGACTCGACGAAGCCCTGGCCGGGGTGGCCACGCTGGAGGAGGCGCTCTCCGCCGCCGCCGGCTTCGGATCCCGGGAGTTCGCCGGGCACCGCGCCCTGCAGTTCCTGCTGGCGCACGAGCCGGGCTCGGTGCTCCCGCACCTGTGCTTCGCCGGCGCCGACCGCCTGCTGGTGATGGTGTCCGAGGCCGTCGCGCCCCATCTCGGCCGCTTCCTCCCCACCCTGGCGGCCCGGCGGGCGGGGGAGTGGCTGGCCCGGATCATCCTCTCCTACGGCTGCACCCCGCCGAGCGACCCCGGTGCCGGGGAAGCGGCCGTCCTCGACATCGTCTCCGACTTCGTCGCCCCCGCCGTCCGTGCATCGGAGGAACCCCATGCGTGACGTCAACGACATCGACGCCATCCTGGCCGTCACCAACACCGACACCGCCAGCACGGCCCACGACGTGCCTTCGACCTGCGCCACCCACTTCACCTGGGACTACGAGCGGTGCCGGCCCCGGCTGGGGAAGCTCTACGAGAAGTCCAAGCACGCCCAGTGGGACGCCCAGACCGACCTGCCCTGGGACATCGATGTCGACCAGGAGGCGGTGGTGGTGGCCAACGCCATGGCCAACGGCGGCCTCATGCTCGGCGGCGGGGGCGAGGGCCTGCCCCACGGTGACCTCTCGGGCACGCCCTTCGCCACCTGGGGCGACAAGGAGTGGCTGACGTTCGGGATCGAGTCCCAGAACTGGACGCTGTCCCAGTTCCTCCACGGCGAGCAGGGTGCCCTGATGTGCACCGCCCGCATCGTCGAGACCGTGCCCTGGATCGACGCCAAGTACTACGCCTCCACCCAGGTCATGGACGAGGCCCGTCACGTCGAGGTCTTCTCCAAGTACCTCGACGAGAAGCTCTCCGGGCACTACCCGATCAACGCCCACCTGCGGATGCTGCTCGACGACATCATCGAGGACCCCCGCTGGGACATGACCTACCTGGGGATGCAGATCATGGTCGAGGGCCTGGCCCTGGCCGCCTTCGGGTTCATCTCCCAGATGACGACCGAGCCCCTGCTCAAGGAGCTGCTGCGCCTGGTGTTGGCCGACGAGGCCCGCCACGTCGCCTTCGGGGTCCTCTCCCTCCAGGAGTTCTACGGCCAGCTCACGGCGGCCGAGCTCCGGGAGCGCCAGGTGTTCGCCTTCGAGGCCGCCCTCCGCATGCGCGACCGCTTCCTCCAGCAGGAGGTGTGGGAGCGCATGGGCTGCGACGTGCGCAAGACCACCAAGGTCCTGCTCGACGCGCCCCAGCGCCAGCTGTTCCAGCAGATGCTCTTCTCCAAGATCGTCCCCAACTGCCGCAAGCTCGGGCTCCTCGACGCCGCCGGCGGCTGGCTTCGGGAGCGCTTCACCGAGCTGGGCGTCATCGGTTGGGAGTACCACGAGGACACCGCCAGCGAGCTGGCCGTGGCCTGAGGAGCTCCCGGCATCAACGCTCCCGCCATCAAGGGGCGTCGAGGGCGGCCACCGCCACGATGGGCTTCGACGGCGGGTCGGCGCCGAGTGACCCGGCGAAGGGGAGCTCCGAGAAGTTGAAGATGCCCCCGTCGGCGGCGACCATCAGGTAGCCCCGGCCGTAGCGGACCATCCCCACCACCGGCTTGTTGAGCGGGGTGGCGCCCATGGACCCCCGGAACGGAGCGGTCCCGAAGGAGAAGATCCCGCCGTCCGAGGCGACGAGCCAATAGCCGGCGCGGTCCCCGCTCGGTACCAGGGCCTGGACGGGGGCGTTGAGCGGCGTGTCCCCCATGGAGCCGTGGAAATGGGCGTCGCCCTGGGAGAAGACGCCGCCGTCGGAGGCGACCATGTAGTAGCCCTGTCCGCTCGGCGTGGCGATGGAGTTGAGCACCGGGCCGTTGAGGTCGACGTCGGACACGTCCCCGTAGTGGGTGGCGTCGCCGACGGCGACGACCCGGCCCCGGTTGGTGAAGATCCAGTAGCCGCGACCCGAGGGCGTGGCGGAGAGGCTCGTGACCTTCTCGCCCTTCTTCAGCCCGGAGCCGGGGGCACCGCCGAGGGCGAGCGCGTCGCCGAAGGCGAAGACGTCGCCCCGGTTGCCCAGGATCCAGTAGCCGTCGCCCGTCGGGGTGGGCTCGACGTGGACAGCCTTGGTCTCCGGCGGAAGCTGGGTCGACGCGTCGCCCAGGGACCGGGCGTCGCCGAAGGCGAACATGCGGCCGTCGGAGGCGAGCATCCAGTAGCCCGACCGCCGGGGGGCGGGCGGCGGGGCGGGGGCGCTCGTGGTCGGCGGGGTGGCGGTCGTGGTCGTCGTCGACGAACTCGGAGCCGGCCCGGCGGCGCCGGGTGAGGAGATGACACGCACCCGGTTGTTGAACGTGTCGGCCACCCACAGGGTGCCGTCGGCGTCGACGTTCAGGGCCCGGAGGTGGTCGATCTGGGCGGCGCTGGACGGGCCGCCGTCGCCGGCGAACCCGGCGGCGCCGTTGCCGGCGATGGTGGTGATGGTCCCCGAAGGATCGATCCGGCGGATGCGCTGGCCGATCTCCTCCCCGATGTAGACGTTGCCGGCATCGTCGACGGCCACGGCCCGGGGATCGTTGAGCCGAGCGGAGGCGGCGGGCCCGCCGTCGCCGCTGAAGCCGGCCGTCCCCGTGCCCGCCAGCGTGGTGATCATCCCTTCGCCGTCCACCATGCGGATGCGGTGGTTGTCGGTGTCGGCGATGTAGAGGTTGCCGTCCCCGGCCACCCACACCCCCCGGGGTGAGTTGAGCTGGGCCCGGACCGCCGGGCCACCGTCGCCGTCCGGGCCGGCCCGGGTCACGCCGGCCACGGTGGCGATGACCCCGCTGGACAGGTCGATCCGGCGGATGCGGTTGTTGCCGGTGTCGGCGATGTAGAGGACCGTGCCGCCGGGGTCCATGGCCAGCGTCTTGGGGTCCTTCACGAGGGCGGCACTGGCCGGGCCGCCGTCGCCGGTGGCGTCGGGGGTGCCGTTGCCGGCGACGGTGGTGATCCGGCCCTCCTTGTCGACACGCCGGATGCGGTGGTTGGCGCTGTCGGCGATGTAGAGGTTGCCGACCGCATCGACGGCCACGCCGTGGGGCTGGCTCAGGGCGGCCGCGGTCGCCGGCCCGCCGTCGCCGCCGAAGCCTTCGGTGCCGTCGCCGGCCACGGTGGTGATGGTCCCGGCGGCGTCGATCATGCGGATGCGCTGGTTGAGGGTGTCGGCCACATAGGCGTTGCCCGCCCGGTCGAAGGCCACCGCCCGGGGGTGGTACAGCTGGGCTTCCGAGGCCGGCCCGCCGTCACCCGAGAACCCGTACTGCTTGGAGCCCACCGTGGCCCCCGCCACCGATGCGATCGTGCCGGAGCTCTCCGAACCGGTGACGGCCCGGCTGCCGACGGGCGCCAGGGCCATTGTCGCCGCCACCAGCGTGGCCACCACGGTGCTCCTACGGGTCGAGGCGTACCTCCGGTGGGGGCTCGACATGAGCAGATCTCCTTCTGTGCCAAGGGTGCGAACACTGGCCGGGGTGCCAGGGGAGCAACCGCCCCAAAGCGGCCACATCGGTCGGATTCGCCGTTTTCGCCCCACGTGCCTGCCTCAATGGCGGAGAAATCCGGGCCGGAAAAAACATTTCCGTGAGCCGGTTTGGGCAGGGGAATTCACGGGTATAAACAAAGGCTTCCCGGGGGCTTCAAGAAAATCCCAGCGGTCCCACCGACGGCGTTCGGGCCCGAGCGGCTAGCGTCCGCAGGCATGTCGTCGGACGTTCGCATCGTCTTTCTCGGGGGCCTGGGCGAGATCGGTCGCAACTGCGCCTGCATCGAGGTGGACGACCGCATCCTCCTGATCGACTGCGGGCTCATGTTCCCCACCCCGGACATGCCGGGCGTCGACCTCGTCCTGCCGGATTTCACCTATCTGCGGGAGAACGCCGACCGGATCGAGGGCGTGGTGCTCACCCACGGCCACGAGGATCACGCCGGGGGCCTGTCCTTCCTCCTGGCCGAGGTGGCGCCCGTCCCCATCTACGGCTCCGCCCTCTCGCTCGGCCTGGCCCGCAACCGGATCGAGGAAGCGGGGATGCTGGAGCGGACCGAGCTGATCCCCGTGGCCGACGGGGAACGCCGGAACATCGGGCCCTTCGACTGCCAGTTCATTCCCGTGACACACTCCGTGCCCCACGGCTTCGCCACCGCCGTGTTCACCCCCGCCGGCACCATCCTGCACTCGGGGGACTTCAAGCTCGACCAGGCGCCGGTGGACGGCCGGGTCACCGACCTCGCCCTGCTGGGCGAGATCGCCCGGGGCGGGGTGCGCCTGTTGATGTCGGACTCGACCAACGCCGAGGAGCCGGGCCACATCCCGTCGGAGTCCAGCATCGGCGTCGTCATGCGGGAGCTGTTCCGCGACCACACCGGGCGCCGGGTCATCGCCGCCTGCTTCGCCTCCCACATCCACCGTGTGCAGCAGATCGCCGAAGCGGCCATCGAGTCGGGGCGGACCATCGCCTTCCTCGGGCGCTCCATGATCCAGAACGTCGCCCTGGCCCGCTCCATGGGGCTGCTCAAGCTGCCCGACGAGCGGATCGTGGATGTGGAGGAGATCGACAAGTTCGAACCCGGCAGCATCTGCGTGATCTGCACCGGGTCCCAGGGCGAGCCCATGAGCGCCCTGGCCCTCATGGCGGCCCACGAGAACCGCCGGGTCAAGCTGGGCCCCGAGGACACCGTGATCATCTCCGCCCACCCGATCCCCGGCAACGAGACCAACGTGTCCCGGGTCATCGGCGGCCTCCACCGGGCCGGCGCCGACGTGGTCCACTCCGGCCTCGCCCCCGTGCACGTGTCCGGCCATGCCGCCCAGGAGGAGCTCAAGTTCCTCCTCAACCTGGTCAAGCCCCAGTTCTTCGTCCCGGTCCACGGCGAGTACCGCCATCTCGTCCACCACGCCCGCCTGGCCCGCACCACCGGCATCCCGGAATCGAACGTGCTCGTGTGCGAGGACGGCGACTCCCTGGTGCTGGGCCCCGAGGGCATCGATGTGGAACGGCGCTACGCCCCGGCCGGCTATCTGTACGTCGACGGCGTCGTCGGCGATGTCGGGCGGGGCGTGCTCCGGGACCGCCGGGCGTTGGCCAACGAGGGGATCGTGGTGGTCATCGTCACCCTCGACGCCCATACGGGCGAGGTGGTGACGGGGCCGGAGATCGTCACCCGGGGCTGGGTCCACGCCCCCGAGGCGGAGGCGCTGCTCGAAGAGGCCAAGGAAGCGGTCCTGCGCTCCCTCCAGGAAGCCATCGACGAGAACGCCCTCGACATCGAGACGCTCAAGCGCCACGCCCGCAGCGGCCTGTCGAAGTTCATCAACGAGCGCACCCGCCGGCGCCCCATCGTCGTCCCCGTGGTCATGGAGGTCTAGGAAACAGCCACTCCGGATGTTGCTGCTGTTACCTTTGTGACATGGCCTCCAGTACGAAACGCCGGCCTGCGCCGTCCCGTCCGAAGACCGGCCGGCGCAAGTCGCCCACCCGCCGGACCGCCGCC